>JBDNGG010000398.1:0-11404 GCA_041689405.1 Terrimicrobiaceae bacterium
CCGCCGGCTGCGTGCGGCCTTTACATCTGCAGAAAATAAAAAGGCCCGGCATCACTTTGCCTTCGTGCTTGCCATCCTCGACGACCCCACCGGAGCCGAGGCGCTCGCCGAACACGTCGCCTTAACGTTTTGGGACGAGGGGTGGAACTACACCGGCATGGGACAGTTCGGCACGAGCCTCAGTCCCCTCGACGCCCGCATCATGGCTCTCGGACGATGCCGTCGCCCCGACCTCCTGCCCGCGCTTGTCGCCAAGGCCGAAGACCTCCCGACCAACGCCGCGTTTTCCCACTATCGCGCCCTCTCGGCAGCCTTCACCGCCATCAACCACGCGGACGCCGCTCCCGAGCTGGAATCGCTTCTGCAACGCCTGGAAATCCGGGGGCATCACGTCACCACCGCGTCGGAGCGACTCGCGACCGCAACGGATAATCCGAACGAAACCCGTTTCCGCAACGCCTCATTGATCGAACTCCATCTCGCAGGCGCACTGTTCCAATTGTCGCCGACCAACCGGACCGCCCGTGACGTCCTGGAAAACTACCGCAGCGATCTGCGGGGACTTTTTTCACGCCACGCCGCAACGCTGCTCGCCGAGAATCGGTGACACGGAATCATTCACCGCGTCCCGCATCGGTGCCCCCATGCTGAGCACCGGACAATCGTGTGCCGTGGCGGCAGCGGCGATCAGGTCGTTGTTCGTATTGAGGTGCCACCAGGTTTTTTCCGGACAATCGGTCGCTGCAACATGTGGTATTGCAGAAGCAGCACCCGCAGGCAGACTTCTTTCACACGCTTCAGAATCGTGTCGAGATTCGTCGCGGTTGCCTCACGGGGACATTTTGTTTGGGGCAGTCCCTGGAGTGGCCCCGGCCAGACTGATCCCGCATAGCGAGACCGGTCCCTCGGTTCCCCCGGTGCGGCTGAAATCGATGCGGGTCGTTGCCATGTCCGCGGGGACCGCCAATGACACCATGTAGTGATTCCAGCCATCCTTCAGCGTGAAAGGGAACGTCCCGACCTTATCGACCCGGATCGTGACCTGAGCTCCCGCCGGACCGGAAATCCAACATCCGATCTCAGCCGCACCATGCGGCAGCCCGCCCAATCCCGGCATGCGCAGGATGACCCCCGCGGATTCCACGGTCAGCATGTGGGTTTCGGGAAGCCCTGCGTCCAATGGGGCAGGCCCGAATTTACTAACACCAAGATCGTATCCGTCCGGCTTCCCGTCGCCATCGAGGTCGCGGTCCAGTGAAGGAAAGATGTTTCCGGTGAGCTTCGAATCGGAGCGGTAGAGAACATTCGCCCATTCGGCATGAGATTTTATCGGGATCTTCTTCTCCTTCAGCCACGCGAGCAATGCGTCCATTTTTTCAAAATAGGCGGGCCAGACATCTTCCTTTGAAAGCTGATGACTTCCAACAATAACCACCTTGTTGACGGCGAGGAGATTCGCGATGCGATTCTTGAGCTCGGCGATTGTGATTTGCTCATCGGAAACATCGCCCCACTGCATCGCGTAGGGAGCCGTCCCGTCGGGATCGGCTTCGTTGAAAACGCGGGCCACCGCTTCGGGATAAACAGCAGCGGATCGATAGCCATGCTTCTCCCCATACGTGCGCTTAAAAAATTCCTTTGTCAGCCGCGGCTGCCCGCCCGGCGCGATGTATGTCACCGGGGGAGTCAGCTGATGGCGGGCGCACACCCGACGGACCGACTCCACCAACACATCGACCGCCTCCGGGGTCGGGAGCACCTCATGCGCCGCTACCCGTTGAACCGCGACGTCCGCGTGGTCTCCCATCGTAAACTCCTTCTCGCGCCACGGTGAAACGAGCGTGTAGACACCGTTCTTCCCGTCGCGGTCGTTATACCGCGCCAGCGTCTTGAGTTCTGGAAAATACAAAAACTCGTAGTCCTTGAACCACCGGTCTGCACCCTCATCCTTCAAAGGCGAGAGCTGATTCCCGGAGACCTTGACCCGCCGGCTCTCGCGATCCACCGGTGGCACTGTAAGGTCATACTTCAGAAACGCTTTCTTGCTCGCAAAATGGTCCACCCCGGCGTGCTTGCGAAAGAATTCCACGTCCTCGTCGCTGACGAAGTTGATCGCAATGTTGTCATGAGTGGGCGCATGGTCCATGAGGTCATGACCGGACTTTTGCATCTCCTGAAAAGCCGCTATCAAGCCGGGATTTCCCTCGGCAGCAACCAGGTTGACCGCCGCGCCCATTTTCGCTCCGTGCTTGTCGAACACCCCGGCCCGCCCCCGCCAGTAGCCGGGCTGGCCATTATCATCGGTCCGGAACATTACCCCTCCGGCGACAGGCGGAGAGCTTTGGTCCGCGCCGAATCCGGTCGATGCAAAGGGGAACAATCCAAGAAGGGCGAGAGTTCGAAGTAGGTATTTTTTCATGAGTAGATTGGATTGTTCGCAAGTCGTTAAGAAACGACGATCCGATGATGCCCGGTCAAACCGGCTGGGAGGCTATTGCCGGCGACTAACTCGCCGTCGAGGGTGACTTGCCGCGGCGCGTGTCCGCGAATTTCGATATCCAAACTTGCGTCGCGCCACGGCATTCCCCAAAGCACGAGATGATCCATGCCCTTGGGCAAATGCGGCCGAAATGCCAGACCGGACGGGCTGCACTCAATCCCGAGCAGACCAAACAAAACCATCCGCAAATAGCTCGTCGCCGACCAGGTCTGGCGGTAGCAGGAGGCTGTTCGGTCAATCGTCTCGCGCGTGCCACCGGCTTCAACCAGAGCCCCGCCAGGCGCTCCGCAATCGGGATGCACGATCTCCGGGGACTGCACTGCACGACAAAAAATCTCCGCCATCAAATGCAGCTCGCGCTCGAACAGATCCGCGCGGCCCTCGCGCAGCGCCATCTCGCCATGAATGCCCATCATCAGCGGCCAGACCGCGCCCCCGTGTCCGGCGATCCCTGCGCGGAGTCCGGTAAATTGCGAAAGCACGAGATTTTCCGCTGCGATATCCGGTCGTCCCTTCGGGGTATGCTGAATCGGGACTCCGGCCTCGGCGTAGCGCGGATAGTCCGGCGACACTGCGGGCGGACCGTATTTGTCGAACGGTTGGTTTTCGAGAATGCGTGCACGCTGCTCCCCAGTGGCCACGTTGAAAAGCAAAGCGAAACAATTCCCCAGGCATTCCTGGCGAGGCCCGGATCCTCCCCACGGATCGCAATAGACCCGAAAAAATCCACCCGCCTCATCCCAGAGGTGAGCCTGGATCCCACGGATCACCTTCTCACGCATGCCATTCCAAGCCGGCTCGACCTCCCCGCTGAGTTCTCGCGCCATCTCGCTGGCAATGCGATAGCCCTCGACGTAGAGGCAATTACTGGACAGCGCCATCAGGGGCAGTCCGGCCCCCTTCGGATACCGCTTATCCGGGTTCTTTTTGGGCCACTCGTAGATTCCTGAAGTTCCGACGTTCGAGTAAACATCCCCGTAGGCCCCCAGCCCATCGGCGATGCAGGCACCGCCGCGGAAAAGCCCCATCCCCTCATCCCATTCGTTTTCCTCAAGGTAAGTGAGACTGTTCCGCACCGCCTCGAGGGCAAGTGCAAGAAACTCCCGGTCGCCATTCTGGCAATAATAAGACCACGCGCCGACCGCCCAAATGATCCGGTCCCAATATTGGCCGCTGATTGAAACCACGCCTTCCGGCACGCGACTGCCATCGACATCATTGCAATCCTTCCCCATTCCCGCCGAGGCATCGCCGCGGGTCAGACAGGAAAGCAGCGTGTTCTTTGCCACGTCGGGGATCAACAATCCCGCTCCGCTCCAAGTATTAAAGGCCGCGTCCCGCGTCCAGGGGTCCGGATAACTCAAACCAGCCACTAGACAGGGCGCCGGAAACTCCAGAAGTCCGCTCTGATAATGCACCACATTCCCCAGCATATCCCCCATCGCGATCCGGAAGGCGCGGTCGATTTCGAAATCACCGGTCGAGAGAGTTATTCCAATGGGCGTTGGCATGGTCAGGATTGAATATATTGCAGAAATATTTTTAAAAGAAGATGCTCGATTCAATTCGCTCTTCTTGTGGCTTGGCCTGCTCCGAGACCCGCGACACCGAGTCTAAGTTGCTTTTGATTCGTCATTGGGTTTTGCTATTTCGGAGGCTCGGCTTTGTTTGAGAAAACAAAGTCGCTCAGGCGTCCAGCGAATTCGCACGTATCGGAGCTCTTATCATGGAAGACCGTAATGGGTTTGTTCTGGTTGTTGTAAGTCATGCCTCCCAGCCGTGGGGGGCAGTAGCTGGCGGGAATCCGCATTCCAGGCCCTCTCCCCGCGAGCTTGCCGTCGAGGTAGAGCGAAAGTTTGTCGGGTTGGAGCGTATTCGAAGCCCCGTCCAGAACGAGGGTGACGTGATGCCAAACTCCATCCTTGACCGCATCGGAGGAAATCCAATTGGTCGCATCCCGCTGCTGATCTTTCCATGTGCCCGCATAGAGTTTGCCCCCCAGCAGGTAGATGTTGGTTCCGAGGATGTAGGATCCATCTGCGTAGAGAATCTGGCGGGGTTGGGTGGAGTTGGCTTTGAACCATAACGAGATCGTCCGGGCCGGGTATCCGTTCTTCTCCAAGACCGTGTCTTTGTCCATGGCCAGCCAGACGCCTTCGTTCAGACGATGATCGCCGGAGAGCTCCAACACATTTCCCCGTTCGGGATCGGAGACAATCTTTCCCCCGACCACCAGCGCGGCTCCTTTTGAGCCAGCGTTGGGCAGATGACTGTATTGCAAGAGGATCTCCGCGTTTTCGCCGGTCCATCCCCACGGACCGCGCCAGGAGAACATTCCGTTCATCGGCAATTGATAGAGAATGTCGGGGGCCGGCTCCGGGCCGACGAAGATTTCGGTTTGACCCACCACGGTGCGTCCGTCGGCCGTTTTTCCGGTGACCGTGACGATGTCCGCCCCCGGCTGGTCAAACTTCAACTCCACCGGGTCCGGGCTCTCTTTCACAAGAGATTTTCCGTTCCCCCATTCCCACGTGTAAGCAGTGATCGGGCTGGCGGTGGCCGGCTTGATTTGGAACTTGGCCACCGCTCCCGGCTGGATGAATTTCTTGTCGGTGGAAATCAGAATCTCGTCGGGCCCGCCCCGCAGGTGGGCGGTGACGGATCGGTCGGATTCCTTCACGACAAAAAACGATCCGGATCGGGGAACGACATCGAGGAGGACATCCCCAAACCCCGGAAGCTGGACCTTGGCACCAGCCACGATCTCCAGCGGCGAGTGGGCATAAATCATCCACTCCCGGCTCGGGGCCTCTCCCTTCACCAAGGCGATCGCAAAAACCCGGATGATCTGCTCCCGCCAAGGGTCTTGGCCGCTCTCATAGAACGGCACCTTGTCAGCCGGGGCACCTTTTTTGAGTTGATCTTCCGGCACCCACTCGCCGCGAGGAGGATTGGCGTCGGACTTCAGTAGAAACCAGCGGTCCAAGGCGAGGGCTTTTTCGGTCCAGGTCGGCCCGGGAAGGCGCACAGGAGGCTCGAAGCGATTGGGCACCAGCTCTCCGTTTTGCCAGAAGTCCCTCAGGAGCGGATCGTGCCAGGGACGGTCCACCATGGCCAAGACCCTCTGCCATGCACCGTCGTTATAAGCGTTTCTCTGGGGATCGCCACGGAACTCGCGGAATTCCTTCGGTCGCATGATCCACAGTCCCAGTTGAAAATTGCCTTCATAGCGGTCGAAGTCCCACCGTTGTCCCGCGCTGGCGTATTGGAACGGTTTGGCCGGAGTTGATACTCCACGCCCGCGCGAACGCCAGACTTCGCTCACGTGGGAGCCGTCCCAAATGATCGTGGACCAGTGGAAGTTCGGATTCCCGTCAAAGACCCCTTCTTGGAAGGCGAACATGTTCATCGCATCGGACTGGAGGGTGGCGCCGCGAAAGTCGGTTTTCGCCGGTTGCCAATCGTTGTCGTAAAACTCCGGCATTCCCCCGTCGTAAGGCGCCGCAAGGCTATTGTAGGCGACGAACCGGAGATTATCGCGCCAGGCCGGCTCTACCGCCCCTTCGCGGAAGCCGTCGAACATGGCCTGCAGACGCTCGGAGTAGCCGTCTTTGAGGACCTTCGCAAGAAAGGCCTCGTCGTGCGGTCCGGTGCCATATTTCTCCATGAATCGATCTGCTTTTTCATTGAGAGCTTTCGGAGAAATCTTTCCGGCTTCGTTATTATCAAGGAAAAAAACTGCGGGAGGATTGGGGTAAATTTTTTGCACCTCCTTCATGAGGGGATTGTCGCTCCACCGTCGGCCCATCTCTTTCCAAGCGAGGAGCGGACCCAAAGGATCCACCGAAGAGTTTTTCTCGTCCACCATGCCGTTGACGACAAATCGCGTCTGCCGTTCGAGGGGAACGCTCTCGCCGGTTCCCTGCGCCCACCTATGCTCCCAAGTCTGGGGATAGGTCAGATAGTTGTGTCCGCGAAAGGCAATCGGGAGCCGGTGTTCGCGGCAGTATTCCAGAACCGGCCGCCACCGCTCCATGAGCTCCTGCAACTGGGAAAGCGCTTGCTTCTGGCCCCCGCCCCCCTGCCCCTCGGGCGCCGCATAGGCTCTTGCCAGGAAAGAGAACGGATCGATAAAGGTCGGAAGGACGTGGTGGCCCGTTTTGACCAGTTCGATGAAGTAAGCCGGATCCCAGCCTAGTGAGCTATTCCCGCGACCGGGAGCCTCTTTGGGAAGTTCGCACATCCAGTTTCCAGTCAGGGGCAGCGGACGCCCTTTCCCGGAGCGGTAGCCCATGCCTACCCATTCCCGTAAATCGGCTTCCGCACCGCTGGAGAGCGGAAATTCACCATCCGCAGGTTTACCAGCCACGTCTTGGGCTTTCGCTTTGGCGGCATCTTTGCCAGCGACAAGGTCGTCTGGCGTCCAGCTCTCTCCGTAGTGCTCTGCGGGGTCGAAGGCCAATGCAGAGGAGATCAGAAGGAAGGCTGCGGCGCTTCGGAGCGCACGTTGACAAAGTTGGGAGGAGATTGGGATAGACATGAAGGTGTTAGAGGTAATTTCGTTGATCTATTGCGATGCGCGCTGCAGGCCTGGGGCTGAGGTCGAGGATGATGGCCTCTGCACGTCCTTTCTATCCGGTGCACGCGGCCAGATGTTGGCCGGAGATGACATCCAGAATGTTGTAGGCCTTGGGTGGGGAGGAAATCATTGACGAGAACATATTGCAGATATATTAATTGAAGCAAGGGATTTCGTGGGGTCGCGGTTGCTACCGATGTAATTTCTGCGTCAGGCGGCCTGAAAGATCACCCGAAAAAATAGACACCACCGTTACCGACAAGTGAATATGTAATTGGACCGATCGTAGCTTGCTGTCACTATTTCCTTCTGCTCCCAAACCACCCAACCCAATGGTTCCGCGTTTTTTTTGTAGTTTTCAAACACCTTTCAGCGAGTTGCATAAAAAATATATTGCATCTATATCTAGCAACACCTTCATACTTGCCGAATGAATGACAGCGCCCTGAAGAACGCCGACTCTATCCGTCGCCCGCATTTGATCCAGATCCTCTCGGATGAGCACAGCGGCTTTGCGGCATCTTACATGGGAAACCCGGATGTCCAGACGCCTCATCTCGACCGTTTAGCGGCGGGCGGGGCGGCCTTCGAACGGGCTTATGCGAATTGTCCAGTTTGCACCCCCTCGCGGGGAACGATTTTTTCCGGCCGCCACGCCCACTCCGGCCCCGTGCCTGGGTTCTTTGACACCTGGAAAGTCTCGGCCCCGAGCACGGCAACCGTCCTGGCCGGGGTCGGCTACCAAACGGCCTACTTCGGAAAATGGCATTGCGGGATCGTCAACGACCAGATCCCTCCCGGAGTAAACCAGAATCCGCAGGCCTTTCACGGAAAATCCAATCGCACGCCGGAGGACCGCCGCGCCGGGTTTCAGGATTGGGGAGCTTTCGAGGCCATCGGCTCCATGTTTGATTCCTACTACTATCGAAACGATGCGCTCGAGCCGACCCGCATGGATGGTTACCAGACCGACGTGCTCACCGATTTGGCCATTGAAAGGATACGCGCCCACACCGGGCCGGAGCCGCTTTACCTGGTGCTCAGCGTGGAGCCCCCGCATTTTCCGCTCCAGGTTCCCGAGCGATTCAAACGATGGGACCCCGCAACGCTGACGCTGCGCGGGAACTGCGACGACACCCCGCAGCGGCGCCGGGAGATTGCCAACTATTACGCGATGATCGAGAATCTGGACTGGAACATTGGCCGCCTGCTCGATGCCCTCGAGGAACGCGAAGAGTTCCGCGGAGAGCGCACCTGCATCCATTACATGTCCGACCATGGGGAACTCATGGGAAGTCACGGCCTCTTCTGCCGCAAAGAATACCCCTATGAAGAAGGCGTCCGGATTCCGGCGATTTTTCACTGGCCCGGACACATCCCGCCGCAAGGGATCCGGAGTGGTCTCTTCTCTCTGGTGGATTTTGCCCCGACCTGGATCGCCCTCGGCGGCGTCCAACCTCCCGGGTGGATGCAGGGATTTGACTGGTCCGAGTCCCTGCTGAACGGCCAAACCGGCGGTGGCCCTGCAGAGGTCTTGCTGGAAATGACCGAATCTCCGATGTGGACACCCTCTTACTTAAATTGGCGAGGCTTCACGGATGGAAAATGGAAATATGCCTTTTACGAGAACCGGCACGAGGAATTGTTCGACCTCGAAAAGGATCCCTTCGAAAAACGCAACCTCGCCCCCGGCCATCCGCGCCTAGCGGAAATGAAGGACCGGCTGCTGGCGCTCTTGGCCGCCACCCGCGAGCCATTCTTTGACGTGATCATCGAGCACGGCGCGCCCCCGCCCAGCCAAGGCCATCACCTGCCACCGGAACATTCCGACATGGGGCTGCCAACCGACTGGACCGGACCAAGCTACCCTCCGCCCCCGGGATATCGCGGGATCGGGCAGCCGTAGGGCAGTTGATTTCCGACCGTAATGAAATCTTCGCAACAACACCCCGAGGGGACAGATCTCCTTCCCTGGCGTTCCATCGCATTAGCCACCGAACACGTGCAGCCAGATCCTGGAATCCAGGCTCGCTATCACCACTGGCTTTTGGGTGGCGAGTCCGGTTCGCATGCTCTGCTGGTTGCCGGGAGAACACGGATGGAAGAGGACGTCCAGAAAGGGTGGGAGGAATATCGCAGGATCAGCACCCTTGGCTGGAAAAACCTGCCAGAGCTCAAAGCCGGACGCGGCCCCGATGGGGAAATCACGAGCCACCACCTGACCTTCAACGTTTTATTCCCACTGGCCTTGGACCGCCACCGCACCGGCAACCCGGCCGCGCTGGAGGCCTGCCTGGAGGTGCTGGATTGCTTGGAGGCAAATGATTTCCGTCCGGGAAGTGCCAAAGGCCGGCAGTTTCTAGGGATTTTCAGCGTCGCAGCTTATGCCCATTCGGTGGCTCTGCTGCGGACGGATTTGCTCGAGGCCAGACGCCTGGATCGCTGCATTGACTGGGTGCTCTGGTATGCGGGATTTGATCAGGCGTTTCGCATCGGCCACGACGCGTTTGTCGAAATCAATGCGGATCAAATGAGGTGCTCCCTGTTTAACAGCCTGGTCGCGATCCTCTCAATGCCAGAGGGAGCGGCCCGATCAGGAAACCTGGGCATTTGGAAACGCTGGCTGGAAACTGCACTCACGGTGACGCCCAGCTTTGCCGGAGTCTTCAAACCGGATGGCATCGGCTATCACCATCGCGGAGTGTATACGAGTGCTTACATTCCCCACGCCATCGAGTTCGCTGCACTTTACTGCTATTTGCTTGAGGGAACGCCCCACGCTCTAGCGGACGAGCCACGGCGTATTCTAGCGAATGCCTTACGAACTCACCTGACGCTTTCGCAAAACGGAAAGCCACCTGCGGCCACGCGCGGCCGTCTTCTCAGCCATGCCCCGATCCCCGCAGCGTGTGCTTATCTCGCTTTGGCCGAGATTCCGGAATCCGCAGAGATGGCAGCGGCTTTCAAGAATCTTTGGGAGGAGTTGCCTCGCATCGCACCGTGGGAATTGGAGGTCGATGTGGACGGCTACGAACACGGGTTTCTATTCGACAAACCGCTGGGGCGTTTGGAACTCCTGCTCAAAGCGACCGAGCTGCCTCAACCGGCGCGGCAGCCGGACGAGGGATTTTTGGCAAAGCCATGGGGAGCGATGGCGCTGCACCGACGGAAAGACTGGCTCGTTTCCGTCAAGGGCTGGAGCCAGTATGTCTGGGATTTTGAAATGCATCCTCTCCAGTGGAGCGATATGGAGCAAAACGTCTTTGGCCGTCTCGCCAGCCATGGAACTTTGCAGACTTCGGTCCACGGCGAATCCATCAATAGTGGCTGGGATTTTGAATGCGGCTGGGATTGGTCACGCTGGCCGGGCACCACGTGCACGCGGCATTCTCTGGCGGATCTCTACGACCCGAAAACTTCTTGGGCCTGCCGGGTCTTCTCCGCCGCGACCTTTGTCGGAGCAGCTTCCTGCGAAAACAGGGACGGCATGTTTGCGATGCGGCTGCGCGACCACTTCTACGAGCCAGGATTCCATGCGCTCAAGAGTTGGTTTTTCTTCGACGACAAGATTCTCTGCCTGGGATCCAACATTGAGAGCCGCGACCAGCAGCGACCGGTCGAAACGACGCTCTTTCAATGCGCGGTCTTAGACGCCAGCCTGTCGACTCGCATGAACGGCGAGGACTTGGGACCCGCCGATTGCCAGTGGCAGGGTGAAGCGGGTCGCCCGACATCCTTCTTGGACCCCATGGGAAATGGTTACGTCATTTCCGACTCTGCCCGGCTGAATTTGCGCCAGGGCGAACAAATTTCCCGGGACAACCTGAACCAATCTGAAACCCGCGGGCGTTTTGCGACCTGCTGGATCGACCACGGCCTGACCCCGGCGGACTTGGGTGGAGACGAAGCGAGATACCAGTATGTTCTCCTCCCGCAGGTTCGCCCGGGCAACCTCGAAGCGGAAATGGTCACCCCCAGCTTTCGAGTCCTGCGTTGCGATCACCGCGCGCACGCGGTGCGCCATCTCCCAACCCGGACGACCGCGCAGGCGATCTTTGAAACGGACTGGCTCATGGATTCGGGCTATGTAATTCGCTGCGATCTCCCGTTGCTGGCCATCGAGCGCGAACGGGAAGATGGCTCTCTCGTGCTCAGCGTGGCAGACCCTGATCTGCGGCTGCCCAAACGTCGAAACATGATGTTTGTGGACCAGGAAGCCGCGACCACGACTTCCAAGCCGTCCGTCGCCCATCTCCTCCTTCGTGGTTCCTGGCAGCTCCAGGGCAGGTTCCCCGGCGTCGAACTCTCTGCGGATAATGCGGGTC
>JBDNGG010000399.1:0-4807 GCA_041689405.1 Terrimicrobiaceae bacterium
CCTCGAAAACATTTGGGAGTATGCTATCGAGGCGTTCGATTTTCCCTCGGTGACCAACACGCAATCCGCCTGTGCTTGACATTCATGGATACACGATGATGTGTAATATCATGACGCGTCAAAACTCCTCGTATCCCGCGCACGGGCTCGCCCGCTGCCGGCCGAAGCCTCGGCTGGCTGAAAGGCCCCTGCTGGCCCTTGAGGCCGCAGCGGCGCTGGTTGGGGTGTATGAGACGTTGGCGAGCGACACGCGGCTGCGCATTTTGCATGCGTTGGTGAGGAGCGGAGAGGCGTGTCCGATGGATCTCGCGGGGCAGCTTGGCATGAAGCCGGCGGCCATTAGCAATCAGCTCCAGCGTTTGGCGGATCGAAGCATCATCGGGAGCCGACGTGAGGGTAACAGGGTCTTCTACCGGATCGTCGATCCGTGCGTAATCGAGCTGATCGACCGCGGTCTTTGTCTGTTGGAAGATTCTACTGCCGCCCGCACGGCCGCAATCGCATGAACGAGCGCCTGGACAAGATTCGCAACTTGAAGTTGGAGGCGGTGGACGCCGCCGCCCCCGGGCCAAGTAACCGTCGATGGATCGCTTGGTTCGCCGTGCTGGTTGTCGTCGTGGGTGGTGTGGTGCTGGTCTTCCGAAGTGGTGCATTGCCCGGTGATGTTGCCGCGAATCGGGACAATGGTTCTAATGCGACGATTCCGGCTGCTCTAGCCGTCGCTGGACCGGCGGAGTTACCACCTTCCGCTCGCTTCACGGCGGCCGGTTACATTGAGCCGATGCCGCCGTTTCCGATCCACATTGCCCCTCTCGTGCTCGGAAGGATCGATGAATTCTCGCTCGTCGAGGGGCATCCGGTGAAAGCGGGTGACCTGATCGCGCGGCTCAATGCCGATGAAATGAACAAGCAACTGGCCGAATTGCGGGCTGCCCTTGGCGTCAATGCCGAACAGCTCGCTTTTGCGGAAAGCGAACTCACCCGGGCGAAAAAACTTACTGCCACCGGTGCGACGACGACGCGGGAATGGGAACGGACGCGTGCCGACGCCGCGATCCTGCTGGCGGAAGCTGCGAAAATCCGAGCCAGCATTGAGACCCTCGACTGGCAAATTCAGCAAACTGAGGTTCGAGCGCCCGCAGACGGAGTGCTTTTCGAACGGCTCGCTCACGTCGGCGACACCATTTATGCCGATTCCAAACGTGAAATCGCGTCGCTCTACGACCCCAAAAAATTGCAGGTCTGGGTGGATGTGAACCAGCGTGATGCCAGCCGATTGCATATCGGTCAACCCGTCGAAATCGCGCTCGATGCGGAGCCGGGCAAGATCTTCTCGGGCAGGATCTCACGCATTCTGCCCCGCGCCTCGCTACCAAAGAACACGGTTCAGGCGAAAATCTCTCTCGACGCGGTTTCGTCGAATTTTCGTCCCGACATGAGCGTCAAGGTCACCTTTCTCAACCCGGAGGACTCCTCCACCACTCACACCGCCATCGCCCCATGAATCCCGTCGTCGATATCCGCAACGTTCACAAAATCTACACCCGTGGTTCTGAGAAGCTCGACGTGCTCAAGGGAGTGACCATTCAAGTGGCACAAGGAGAATTCCTGGCGCTGATGGGGCCGAGCGGCAGCGGCAAGACGACGCTGCTTAACCTCATGGCTGGCATCGACACGCCGACCTCGGGCGATGTCACCGTGAACGGACGCGACATTGGAAAAATGGGCGAAGATCATCTCGCAGCTTGGCGCACCCGCAACGTCGGCTACGTCTTTCAATCCTTCAATCTTGTGCCGGTGCTCACCGCCTACGAAAATGTCGAACTTCCCCTGCTCCTGCTCCCGATTGACCGCAAGCGCCGTCACGAGCAGGTGATGACAGCACTGGAGGTCGTCGGCCTCGCCGAGCGAAAAAAGCATCTGCCAAGCCAGCTCAGCGGCGGGCAGGAACAGCGCGTCGCCATCGCGCGGGCCATCGCCACGGATCCCGCACTTGTGTTGGGCGACGAGCCGACCGGTGATCTCGACCGCGAAAACGCCGAATCGATGATGGAGCTCATTACGACCCTATGCCAGGAATTTCAAAAGACCTTCGTCATCGTGACCCATGATCCGAAGGTCGCCGAACGCGCCTCCCGCGTTCTCCACATGGACAAAGGTATTTTAGTCGAGAATCAGCCTGCTCAAGGAAAGAGCGCCCCGCCTGCGGAATCCCGACAATGAAGTTCCTCCCCTTTGCCTTTAAGAGCCTCGCGCGGAATCCCGTGCGCGCCCTGCTGACTCTGCTGGGTGTCGCCGTGGCGATCTTCCTCTTCACCGGCGTGGTCTCGCTGGATCAGGGCATGCAGCGCATGCTGACCAATTCCTCCGGCGACGACATCCTCGTGGTCTTCGACAAATATCAGGGCTGTCCGCCACTCTCGAAGCTGCCAATTTCCCACCAAGGGCAGGTGGCCGATCTCCCCGGGGTCGCTGACACCATGGCGACGCTCTTCCTTTTGAGTTCCTGCTCGCGGGCCACCGATCTGGTCGCGGTGCACGGCATCGAACCCGGAAAATTCCGGGACTTTCGCAAAATTGACCTCCCGGATGAGCAATACCGCACCTTCGCGCAGGAACGCGGCGCGGCTATTGTCGGCGAGCAGATTGCCCGCACCTATGGTTGGGAGGTCGGGCAGGGCGTCACGCTTGAGAAGCTCGGCGGCGTCTCGTTCACGATCCGGGGGATCTTCCGTGCGCCCGGCAGCAGCCTTGAAAATGCCATCCTGGTGGACCTCGATTACCTGCAATTCGCGACGCAGCAGGTCGGCACAATGACCCTGCTTATGACAAAAATCTCTGACCAGGCGGGGTCTGGTGCGGTGGCGGAGCGGATCGATACCATGCTCGCGAGTTCGTCATCTCCGACGAAGACATCCCCCGAGCAATCCTTCATTGCTACGGCGATCTCCGGTGTGACAGGCATCATCGGATTCAGCCGGTGGCTGGGATACGTGGCACTGGGCATCATCCTGATCGGTGTCGGGAACAGCCTCGCCATGACGATTCGCGACCGCACGCGGGAATTCGCCATCCTCAAGACGCTCGGTTTCCAGCGCGGGCACGTCCTCGGCCTTGTCATCACTGAAGCCGCGCTCGCCTCCCTGCTCGGCGGCACACTCGGGGCCAGCCTCGCTTGGCTGGCGGTGAACCGATCGAGCCTCACGCTTTCGGTGGAGGGATTCACCATCACTCCGTACGTCTCGCCCGAGCTGGTCCTTTGGGCCATCGCGCTGGCCGGAATCCTCGGGACGCTCGCCGCGGTCTTCCCGGCAATCCGGGCCAGCCGTTTGCGGATCGTGCAAGCCTTGCGGGAGGTTGATTAGATGAAACTGCCGCTCCGCTACAATTTCCGCAGCCTGCTGCGCAGGAAGACCCGCGCGGCTATGACGGCGGGCGGCATCGGCCTGGCCGTGCTGGTCGCCGTTCTCATGCTCGCTCTTGCCACCGGCCTCACCAACAGCATTCGCGACACCGGCCACCCGCTCAACGCCCTAGTGACTAGCAAGGGCGCCGAGACCATCGAATTTTCTGCCATCGATCCCGCTGTCTTGGAAGTGCTGCGGTTCTCTCCCTACGTCGCGGCGGCGGAGGATCGTCCGCTTGCCTCGCCAGAAGTTTTTTTCACTACGCAGGCGGAAATCGCTCCCGGACGGGAGCCGACCCAGGCCCTTGTGCGCGGAGTTCTCCCGGTCGCACTCGGGGTGCACGATCAGGTGCGATTGAGCGCCGGACGCTTTCCCGACCAGCCGGGTGAAATCATGGTCGGTCCGCTTGTCGCAACCAAGTTGGACGTGCCCGGCGAACGCCTGGCCATCGGGCAGTCCCTCGATTTGGAGGGCACCTCTTGGAAAATCGTCGGCGAATTCGCCGCGCCCGGCACGGCGTTTGAATCCGAAATCTGGGGGCCGCTGGACGATCTCATGGTAGCCACCCGTCGGAGCGAACTCTCTTCCATCGTACTGCGGGCGACAAACGCTGCCGCGCTCGACGAAATGCTTTTTGACTTCGCCACGCGCACCGACGTGCTCGTCGAGGTGCGTCCCGAAACCGCCTATTACGCGGCCTATGCCGAGGCGTTCCGTCCCGTGCAGATCATGGTTTATGTGATGGCTGGAATGCTGACGCTCGGCGGGGTCTTCATCGGCATGAACACCTTGTTCGCCGCCGTGATGAGCCGTATTCGCGAGATCGGCGTGCTGCGCACAGTTGGCTACCACCGCCGCGACATCGCTCTCTCGTTTTTGATCGAATCCCTCATCCCCGCCCTTGTCGGCGGTGCGCTGGCCTGCGTCATCGCGCTGGGCGCAAATGGCTTTGCCCTCCGCATCCCGATGGGAGCATTCCGCTTCGATGTCGGCCCACAGCTTCTTGCCATCGGCATGGGACTGAGCGTGCTGATCGGAATTCTCGGGGCCGCCTGGCCGCTCTGGCGGTCAGCGCGTCTCAAAACCGTGGATGCCATCCGGCATCTCTAAACCCAACCAGCAAGAAAATGAAAACCACGAAAACCCTGACCTGCCTCCTCATCGCCACTGTTTGCACCGCCGGTAATCTGTGGGCAGCGGATCAACCCACGATCACAGGCGTCGATGCCCTTGCCGCCAAATCCGCCGAATATGCCGACAAGGTCGTCAACCTCTCCGGCATCGTTGACCGCGTTTCTGCTGCTCGAAACATGTTCACGATGGTCGACACCGCCGAAGCGGATTGCAAGGTCGCCTGTGCACGACCCACGATCGTCGTCGAACTCGGGCCGGGACTCACG
>JBDNGG010000400.1:0-2778 GCA_041689405.1 Terrimicrobiaceae bacterium
TGGAAAAGAATTGCCTGTATGTAGCGGATCACGTCCCAGTGGCTTTGATTCTTAAAAACGACGACGTCCAGCAGGCCATCATCGAGAACGGCATCGCGAAACAAGACCAATGGGCCGCCGTAATAACGGCCGTTCCCCACTAAGACGAAACAGCCGGTCCGTTTGCATCCATCGGCATCTGTGATCACCAGCTTCGGTGGCCGGCCTGCAGCAACCTGCGCGAGGGACACAACGTAACTAACCGGACCTAAGGCCCGCTTAAAGTCGGGTGTCGTTTGCCGCACCACTTCGGCATCCAGACCGACACCTGCGAGTTGGACGAAATATTCATCGTTTCCCATCGCTAGGTCCACTTCGCGCGTATGGCCCGCTTCAATCACGTCCCATGCTTTGCGCAGGTTGTTCATCGGGATGCCCAGTTCGAGGGCAAATACATTCATTGTGCCCACGGGCAGGATGCCAAATGTGACGTCGGATTCGCCGATTCCGTTTACCACTTCGTTTACGGTGCCGTCACCTCCGGCAGCGACAATAGTTTTGTACCCCTGGACGACCGCCCGCTTGGCCACCGCTTCTGCATCCCCTGCGCCAGAGGTGATTTTCAACACGGCGCGGATTGACAACGCACGGATTGCTTCAACCAAAGATTTGGCCCGATCTCCTCGGGCGGCGGGATTAAGTATGACTAGGATTTTATTCACGCTTCACATTCGGTGAGGGGACGTTAGTTTGCGGACGTGATTCGACCAGCCAAAATCATCGCAGTCATTTTTTGCGCTCTTGCCGCAGTGGCATTGATCGCCCTTATTGGAATTAATCTTTACCTCCAATCCGGCGATGTGCAACAGCGTATCCGCTTGGCAACCGAGGATGCGGTCGGTGCTCCAGTGAGCGTCAGATCGACCCTCTACACGCCGTGGAGCGGTCTGACGATGAGCGGATTGACCATTCCGCCGTGGATCCAGCCAGCGCCGAATATGTTTGAAGCGGCAAAGTTTTCTTTGCGGTTCGAGCTGATGCCACTTTTCAACCGGCGTTTCGTGGTCCGCGAAGTTAATCTTGATGAACCGGTTTTTGCCCTGCGCCAACGGGAAGATGGAGCATGGTCCACGGCTCCGCCCGCAGACGCTTTGCAGCCGACGCCAGTGGCCCCGCCGGTAACTGCAGAATCCCCCGCTCGGCATGCAACTCCGGGAGCGCCACGGGAGGTGGAAGACTTGCCACAGGTGATTACCGGGCGCCCACCTGCCATGCCGTATGTCGTGGAGCTTCGTAAATTGCACGTGCGCAACGGGACTCTGCTCCTCGTCGATAATCGGGGGCGGCCGATGGTCGTGTTGCGCGACGTGCAGGTGACTACGGACATGAAATCCATGACCTCTGGCAGTGGCGAGTTTTCGGTCGCCAAAATGGAATTTGGTGGAGTTCTGAAACCGCGCAATCTTCGAGGGAAATTTTCTTTTGCCGGGCGGACGCTTAATGTCACCGATATCCTCTGCGACCTTGCGGAAGGGACCCTTAGTGCCCAACTGGATGTGATCGCAATCGACGGTCCGGCGTCCAGCTTCGAGTTCTTACTGGAAGCAAAAGGCATTTCCATCCCCGCGCTTCTCGTCGATGCCACCGGCGAAGCCGTGGGAGCCTCAGGGACGGCAGTCGGCACCCTGCAACTCCGCGGCAACCCCAGTCGTGCGGAATCGCTCACTGGCCGTGGCTTGGTGGAACTCGACGGTGCACGAATGCAGCCTGTCGACTTTATTCGCCAGATTGGAACGATGCTCAGCATTGATGAGCTCCAAATGCTTGACCTGACGGAAGCTGGTGCGGAATTCTCCATCGCAAACAAGAAGGTCAACATCGAGCGCTTGTTGCTCCGCTCGGATAACCTCATGATCGCGGCCGAGGGTCCGATACGCTTTGACGGGAAAATGGATTTAGACGCCCGCTTGTTGCTGAACGAAAAACTGCAGCGACAGCTCCGCCCGCTTCTCAGCAATAACTTCACCGCTTCCGAGAACGCGGATTTTCAACAGGTCACATTTTCTGTGAAAGGCCGGATGTCCCGTCCGGAAACCAATCTCGTCGAGCGGATGACGGGAATTCAACTGGGGAGCTTTGGCGGGCTGATCCGAGGGCTTTTCAAAACGCCGAAACGCCCACAACCTGCAGATGAATAACCGGAAGGCCGGATCGAGACAATGCGCGTGGTAGCAGGATCAGCCGGAGGAATCCCGTTGATCGTGCCGAAATCGATCACGCGCCCGACGATGGACAAAGTGCGGGGAGCCGTATTCTCCAGTCTTGGCGAAGCGGTGCCCGGCATCCGGGTGCTGGACTTGTTTGCGGGGTCTGGTGCTTATGGCATCGAAGCCTTGAGTCGTGGTGCGGCGTCAGCGATATTCGTCGATAATCATCGGAACGCGGTGGAGGCCATCCGGTCTAATTTGCAAAAGACGGGCCTGGTTGGTCGCGTTCAGCTCGGAGATGCTATCGCCTACCTGTCGCGCATCCCTGCTGCCGCATTTGAACTGGTGTTCGCCGATCCGCCTTATGTGAAAAGGGACGCTGATACCAATTTCGCGAGGCAACTTTTGCAGTGTCCAAATCTGAGGAGCGTTTTGACGGACGGAGGCACACTGGTATTGGAAACCGCTGCGAATCAGATAATCCCGCACCCGGATAGCCTTGGATGGGCTCTTCTCCGGAGCCGTAACTACGGCGACACGGCTGTGCACTTTCTTTCGCCCACACCATGAGTGTGATTCGCCTTTTTTATAA
>JBDNGG010000401.1:0-8280 GCA_041689405.1 Terrimicrobiaceae bacterium
GAGAAAAGAATTAAAACCATGAAGGACATGAAGAGCATGAAGATTCAGAAAAATTTTACTCAGCCTTCTTCCCCTTCATGTCCTTCATGCTCTTCATGGTAGAAAGAAAAATGGGTCGCCTCGTCGGAAGTCAACCCGGCGGCAAACAGCGTAAAATCCCGATCATGCCCGGCGCGCTCGTTGTCCTCCCGCAAGCGAGTCGGGCAGCGAGTTCTCAAACCGCCCTTTTGTTTCCCCTCCCTTTGCGTTAATCGTCCTTCACTATTATACCCAAAAAGTTGTGTAGAAAGCTCAGGGCTAGGGCCACCGGCTAATTTCCCGGATGCCTCCGGCATTGCACAAGCCATGAAGTCTCGAGTGCAAAAATCCAAAAACTTGGGCGGGGTATTCTAAAACGCTACACCGGAAGATCGTCGCGTGAGAATGCGGGTTGAATAGGAAAGCGCCGGGAATCCGCGCATTGACTATGGGCTGGGAACGTCGGCCACGAGCACGGTGTAAGATTCCTCAATCCGGTCCCCGGCGCGGAGTTGCATACCGGATGCATTGGTCGGACCGAGCGCCATGAAGGGAAAGACATCATTGCAAACGTAAAGCGCGTTCTTCTGGTCTTGCCCGAACGTCACGCATGCGGATTCGACCGGAAAGGTGCCGTCCAAGCGCCCGGCGAAAGAGACCACACGTGGTATGCTGCCCATGTAAGTGGTGAAGTCTCCATCGTGTACGACGCCGTCCAGAACGAGCTGGTTTCCCCTCGTGAGCCCGCCCATATCCCGACGCAGGCGGATGCCTAGTCCGTGGTAGTTGGTCTTCTTCCCGCTCCCGGAATCCAAATGGCTCCATTGACTCTGGACCAGGGTGAGCGGACGCAGGGCGGTGAGTTGTGTTTTCCAGGTCCAGAGAAAGCTCTGCGAGTCCTGACGACAGAAGATTGTACGAGTTTCCTCGAAGCTTGGGAGCGACCCATCCTGCGCACACCATTCCAGCTTCTCAATAAACCCTACCTCCAAACCCCTGCGAATCGGCTCCTGAAAATCGAGGTGACGCTGTACGCCGGCAACCTCTCCCGGCAGAGTGGAAGTCTCCTCCCAAAAGTTCACATCCTCGGTCCGGAGGGCATACATTAACCCCTTGTGATGCTTGTGATCGTGCGGACTTGCCGAAGTGACGCAATGTCCTCGTGGGGTCCGCAAGGGATGCAGGTGCGGTTTGAATTCGTCCGAATACCGATAGCAGCCGACGACAAGGTCACTCAGGCGAAACTCCACAACTCCGGGAGAGGTTTCGAGATTCATCATAATAAAGGATATTTTCTTAGCATACGCTAAAGCAATTTTTCATCGAGTGCGTCCGATTCCTGCCAGTGGTAAATCTAACACATCAAGAACCGTGCGCGTAGGCAGGGTGAACAAGTGGACTCCGCGCACGGAATTCCATCGGCGTGCAGTCGTGGAACTGGCGGAACACAGTCGCGAAATACTGCGACGATCCAAATCCGCATTGAAAGGCGATCTCCGTAACGCTCTTGCTGGCGGAAGCGAGTAGGTGCCCGGCACGTTCCATCCGCTTGCGATTTAAAAACTGCATGGGCGTCTCTCCGGTTTGCTCCTTCACGCAGCGGCTGAAATGCGTGCGTCCGAGTCCGCATGCCTCCGCCATTGCCTCCAAGGTCCATTCCTCGGCGCAGCACTTGTCCAATGCAGCTAGAAACTCAGCGACCTTTCCCGACGCAGGCCGCCCTGAAACAACGGGAACGGTGCGCACCTGTTCGAGAATTTCCGCGAGCACAGCAACTAGCAACGCACGCGAGCGGAAGTCCGGGCGATGATTGGCTTTAACGAGGCAGGTTACCGCCTCTGGCAAAAGTTGACAGGTGATCCGCGACGCCTTGATTACTGGTTGCGGCAGTTTCAGCAGCGCATCCAGCAGGGGAAGATGCTCGGATTGCCGCAGCCCAAGGCTCTCATCGAATCGCATGGATTGGTCGGGCCTCGTCGGCGTCGAGCGGAACGGGAGGATCACCCAGCAAATTTCCGAAGAAAGCAGGGAGCCACCGCGAGCACTGTGCCATTGCCACGGCCAGGTGAACGAGAGATGGCGCGGCGGGACGGTAACGCTGTGCCCCTCATAATCCCAAGTCACCGCGCCGTTGAGGACAAGCACCAGTTCCAACCCCGCATTACGGTGCCGGGAGAGCGAGCGGCTTCGCTTGGTGGCGGTCCAATGTCCGCAATTGTAGTGTGGTGGCATGTTCAACTTCTACCACTGTATAATCCCGAAAGACAATCTTTGGGAATCTGTAAATGGTATTGGATGCCCACCAAAACCTTTACACGGAGTCCGCTATGATTATTGGCTGTTTTGCCCTGATGGAACCATTCACTCCGATGCGCCGGCAGTTCGAGGTGATCAAATCGCTTGGCATCCAGTATGCCGACCTCACCGACAACCACGATGGGGCCACGCTCGGCACCGAATACGGATTCGCTGCCTCGTTCAGCTTGGACTCGCACCCGGACACGATTCTGGCTATGACGCGTGAGTTTGGGATCGAGCTCACCAGCGTCTGTGCGCATGCCAATTTGCTCGACCCGGCCAGCCCAGCCCGCTACGGCACGGGGGAAATCATCAAAGCCATCAAGCTCGCACATTTTCTCGGGGTGAAACAGGTCATCACCACCGAGGGTGAGCCGAAGACGGAATTCGGCCATGGGCTTACGCCGGAGGAGCGGATCTTCAGTGTCCGGGAGAAGCTGTTTGAGCCGGTGCTTTGGGCCGAGAGGCTGGGCATTGATTTGTTACTGGAACCGCACGGCATCCTGACCGATACGGTTGAGGGGATGCGGTCACTGCTCGATGCGCTGGGACACGAGGAAACCGTCGGGATCAATCTGGATACCGGTAATTCCTGGCTCGGCGGGGGCGATCCGATCGAGTTCGTCAGGGTCTTCAAAAAGCGGATCAAGCACGTGCACTGGAAGGACATGGCGGCGGAGTGGGAGTCCAAACGTGGCACGGTGTTTGGCTGCGGTATGGGCATGATTCCGCTCGGCGACGGCGTGGTCGGCATCGAAGCGATCGTGCGGGAGTTGGCTGCCTTCGGGTTCGACGGACCGACCACGCTGGAAGTCGCCGGAGCGGACAACGTGAAGCTTTCGGCCGAGCGGCTCCGGGCGTGGAGCGCGTGAGGTGCCATCCAACCATCTGAAGAAGAATTTTATGAAAACAGTTGCTGTTATTGGGTGTGGGAAAGCGATCGAAGGCAAAGAGGGCTGGGCCATCGGTCATAATCATGCGGAGGGATATCGAACTTGCGGGCATGAGGTGAAGCTGCTCGGGGTGGATCTCTCGTCGGAGAACCTTAAGGCTTTCGGCGAGAAGTTCAAACTACCCGCCGACCAGCTTTTCAATTCGACTGAAGCACTCTATGCGGCGTGTCTTCCGGACTGCGTCAGCATCTGCACCTGGCCGGCGCTGCATCACCCGATGGTGGTGGAGGCGCTGGAAAAGGGTGTGAAGGGGATCGCCTGCGAGAAACCATTTACGATGGATGTCGGCGAGCAGCGCGATCTTGAGCGCCGCGTGGCCGCTGCGGGTGCAGTTCTGGTCGTGGCCCATCAGCGGCGTCTGGAGGCCTCGTTCAAGGCGCTGAAGGAAGTGGTTTTGAGCGGAAAGCTTGGTGCGCGCCTGGAGCTTCGCGGCCATGTGGGAGACAACTGGGATATCCTCTCCTGGACGACGCACTGGTTTGACATGGCGAATTTCATCTTCGACAGGCTGCCAGAATCCATTCTCGCGGGCATGGAGATTGGTGATACGCGGCGCTACCAGCATGCGGTCGAGGACGCCTCGATCATCTATGCTGATTATGGAAAGAACGGGAGCGCGACCTTTCTCACCGGGCCGGGTGACGGTGCCAGTTTCACCGCGCAAGGCAGCGAGGGGATGGCACGCATCGGCGATGGGGTGATCGAGATTGCTCGATTTGACGGCGGCACAACCGTCGCGTTCGATCAGTCGGCTCCCGGCGGTTTCTCCTGCCTGCTCAAGGAACTGCTCGCCGCCCTCGGCGGCGGACCAGAGCCGATGTGCTCAATCCGCCGCAGTGCAGTTGCCACCGAGATGGCCTATGCTGCGCACGAATCGGCCCGAACCTGCCGAAGAATCCGGCTGCCTCTGGAAGTGGAGTATGCGCCGCTGGAAGTGGCCCAGTATCCTTTCCGCTCCGGCTTGGAAGGAAAGAGGATTTTGCTCCATGCCGACACGCATTTCGAATCCGGTGGCCGCGAGGGAATCGCCGAGGCGCTTTCTGAACTCGCGAGGAATCCAATCAAAATCGTGGATGCGGACTCGGCAGGTCTTGCCGCAGCGGATGTGGAAGGCATCGATGCGATCTTGATTTATCACACCCGGACGGAGGCTTCCGCAGAAACGCAAAGAGTGTTGAGCGCCTGGGTTGCGGAAGGAAAGCCGTTACTCATTGTGCACGCGGGACTGGGAGCCTGGCCTGAGTGGTCGGACTATACGGGATGGTGTGGCTACGTATGGGATTGGAAGGCGTCGGAGCATCCGCACGAACCTGCTGTGCTAAAAGTCTGCGATGAGGCGGCGCTGAGTTTCGGGTGGAGTGGCGCCTGGCTGCCCAAAGACGAAGTCTTCGTGAAGCTTAGGGAAACCTCGCCAGTCCGAATCGGCCTCACGGCGGAGATCTCCACTGGCACGTTTCCGGCTGCGTGGCAGCACGCGACATTACCGCATGTCGGTGCATGGATGCCTGGCCATCGCCGCGACTCATGGAAAGTTCCCGCCATGCGCGAGGGACTTTGCCGGATGCTCCTAGCTCTTATCGCTTCCGCCCGGTGATGCCTAGCCAGGGCGACGGCAGGCGGTGGAGTGCGATTTCCTAGTAAAACCCGGCTTTGTATGGTCCGCTACCGGCTAATAGGAAGTATTCTTATTTCTCCGAAAGTAATCACTTGCCCTAGTTACTGATTCGGGATTGATAGTCCGCTGACCATGCATTGTCCGTGAATTCGTTCCGCAATCCCTTCGAGGAAAAAGTTTTCCCATTCTGGGAGACACTCCTGCGTTACTTCACTCCTGCGCGGGGGCTCCTGGCTCTCGCGATCGGTTTGAATCTCGTTTGTGGACTCGCGATCACGGCGATGAACGCACTCCCGAAATTTCTGACGGATAACATCCTGTTGGCGGACTATTCGGGTGGGCAGAAGCTCCGGGAGTCCACGCTCCTGATGACGGCCTACCTGGCGATTGCGATTTTCGGGCGGATTCTGTGCTGGCATCTCAGTATGCGCTTGTTCGCCCGGGCGTCGACCCGTGCCCTCGCGAGGATCAGGACGCTCTTTTTTAACCACGTCCATTTTCTCTGCCTCCGTTTTCATCAGCAAAAGCAATCCGGCGAGCTGTTGAGCTATCTTTTCGGAAGCCCTCTGGCTGGGCTGCAGCAGTTCCTCTCGCAATTTGTGTTGATGGTGCCGTTTACGATTTTCACATTGCTCTCCACGCTGACTCTGGTCTTCACGTGGAATCCGGTCATGGCGGCGATTTTGTTTTGCGCTCTGCTGATCACCGGATGGACCGCCCGCGGGGCGACGTCGCGGGTGAAGCAGTTAAACTATGCGTATCAGCATCTTGAGAGTTCGGTCTCCGGCCGCACTTCGGAGCTGTTGCGGGGCCAGAAGGCCGTCAAGATGTTGGCGGCGGAGTCGATGGTGGTGGAGCGTTTCCGACAGGATGCGGAATCGATCGGGGATAAGAACTACGAGGTTCAGGTCAAAAGCCATCTGGAATCCGTGAAGGCTGAGTTTATGCAAATTTCCGCGTATGCGGTTTTGGCCGTTGTGGGAACATGGCTATTCGTGCAAGGGGAACTTACTGTCGGAGAGCTTGTCGCGATTCTTGCATCTTATGCCGCGATCCAACCGCTCGTGGGCATGCTGTTCCAGTGCGCGCTGATGCAGGGAGTGGCGCATGCGGGACTGAACCGGATTGAATCCATTCTCTCGCACCGGACCTCGACGCCGATGACGGAGGCACCCCGACAGGAGATTCCCGCCAAGCCTGATATCGTAATGGAGGGTGTGGTTTTCTCCTATGAGGACGTTTCTGTTCTGAAGGGGGTGGATCTCGTGGTGCCCTACGGGCAGAAAGTGGCGCTTGTAGGACCTTCGGGCTCGGGGAAGAGCACGATCGTCTCGCTGCTGCTGCGCCTTTACGATCCCGTGGAGGGAAGGATCACTCTGGGCGATGTGGACTTGAAGGATCTTGATCTTCCCACGGTGAGGCGGCAGTTCGGAGTTGTGCCGCAGGAGACCTTTTTGTTCAACGGCAGCGTGAAGGAAAACATCCTGCTGGCAAATCCTGAAGCCTCCGAGAGCCAGGTGATCGAAGCTCTGCAACGCGCCAACGCCTGGGAGTTCGTCAGTGAGCTTCCGGCGGGCATCGAGACCGTGCTGGGAGAGGGCGGGGCGTCACTTTCCGGTGGACAACGTCAGCGGATCGGGATCGCCCGCGCTCTCGCGCAGAGGCCGCATGTGTTCATCTTTGACGAGGCCACGTCGGCGCTGGACACGGCGGCGGAGCGGGTCATCACCGAGACGCTCACCGAGGTGCTCAGCGACCATACCGCCTTCATCGTCGCGCACCGGCTTTCGACCATCAGGTTCTGCGACCGGGTAATTGTGTTCGACAAGGGGCGCATTGTGCAGGATGGACCTTACGAAGAACTCTCGTCACGGGACGGCGCATTTCGCGATCTGCTGCAGGCCCAGCAACTCACCCCCGGACGGCCGATTTTATGATTGATTGGAAGTATCTGGAATTTTCCGAACGCCCGCTCTACGATTCCTGCTGGAGCGTGCAGACCGGTCCCGATGGGAAGGTTTACATCGCCTGCTGCACCGAGCATACGGGCGGGGAAACGGCGACGGTGGTGCGCTATGACGAGGAGCGGGATTGCCTGGAGTATTTGTTCGATCTCGATGAGGCCACGGGCGATCTCCGCAGCAGCGGGCGGGCGACGCAATGCAAGATCCACTACAGTTTTGTTCCCGATCCGGAGCGCGGAATGCTGCACGCGGCGACGCATCTGAGCGGACCTCCGATCGGTGAGAAGTCCTACAATCCCTGGGCATCCTGGAACGATCCGCAGCGGGCATTTCGCGGCTCGTATCTGATTTCTTATGACACGGCTGCGGATAGAGTGGCGGAGTCGCGTTTGATGATTCCGAAGGAAGGCTGCCGGTGCCTTGCCTTCGATCCCACGAGGTGCGTGCTGTATGCGGTGACCTATCCCCGGGATCATTTTGTCTCCTACGATCTGCGGACATCAACCCTTACCGACCACGGGCGCGTCGGCTCCGTGAACACGCAGTGCATCTTTCTCGACGGGCGCGGGCGTGCGTATTTCTTCAGCGACGCTGGATGCATGCTGCGCTTCGATCCCGACCGCCAGCGGATCGAACAACTGGACCATGTCTATCCGCATGCCGCGTATCAGACGGCATGGCACGGGGTGCTCTACGATGCAGTGCAGGATCCGGCGACGGGTGCGGTCTATATGATTCCGTGGAAGACGCATCCCCGGCTCGCGCGGTTCTGGCCGGAGGAAGGTTCACAGGGTCGGTTGGAAGACCTTGGTCCGCTCACGCAGGACCGGGACGAGCGCGAAGTCATGAGCGTGAATATCGATCACGTCGGCGGACTGGTCTGGGGAGCGGACCGCAAGCTCTATCTGGTGCGCTCGCAGTGGTCCGATCCCGCTCCCGGGGAAATGGGCCGCCGGACCACGTCGGGTGAGCTCTTGCGGATCACGCCGGATACCCTGCGGATCGAGTCATTGGCTCACCTGGGTAGCGAGAAGGGCCGAAATCATTATGTTTCACGCGGGGCGGTGAGCGCCGAAGGGACGATGATTTTCGGAAAAATACTCGCCTCTCCAGCCGGAGTTTATCGGGTGCGGGTGGACGGTCATCCGAAGAAATTAGCAACCTCTGATTATCAACGACTTTGGGGATGAAAACGGAACCACCACCTGTATCCGGAGATTTTGTCACCGAGGGAACGTTTTTGGCCCTGCCGGTTGCGTTTCCCGGAGTGTCCCGTCCGGTCGCCGATGAGCATTGCCATCTCCACCGGCTCTGTGTTTCGCCGGGTGGCAGGTTCGTGTATGCGGCAGCGCGAGGACCGCAACCGCACCTGTTTCAATTTGCTCCGAAAGGGACTTTCGGCTATGCGGTCGATCTCGGCGTGGAAGACGGA
>JBDNGG010000402.1:0-1536 GCA_041689405.1 Terrimicrobiaceae bacterium
CGTTCGGTGGTTGGGGCAAAGAGCATAAGCTTACTTGGCGGTCTTGAATTCCATGTTGCTCAGACGTTGCAGTTGCAACACCGTCACACCGATTAGCATGCTTCCGATGATCCACGCCATGGCTGTTGCATGGCCGAGTCGAAGCCGGGTGAACGCTTCGAAAAATAGTAACAAGGAAGTGACCTCAGTGATTCCGTTGGGGCCTCCTCCCGTCATAATCAGGATGTTTGTCGCACCATGAAATGCCGCCGCAACGGCACCCGTGAAGTTAATGATGATCAATCCCTTTAATCCGGGAAAAACAATCAGGCGTGTCTTATCCAAGAAGCCGGCACCGTCGATTTCTGCGGCTTCGAATTGCTCTACGGGGATCGTTTTTAAAGCGGCCAAATAAATCAGACACCCCGGCCCCACTCCCGCCCAAATGCCGGGAAGCACGCAACTCAGCATTGCTAGAGCCGGATCCTCCGTCCATGCCCGGCGAGCATCGACCCCGAAGATTCGCAGGAGTTGATTGAGAATGCTCTCGGCGCCAAACAACTCACGCCACAGGAAGAACACCGCCGCCGCGCTGATGACTGCTGGTAAATAATAGATCACGCGGAATAGAACCTTGTGTTTTGGTATCAGATGCAGGGCATATGCCAGCAAGATTGGAGCCACAAACCCGATAGTCAAAATCCAAGCGGCGTAGTGGAATGTCGCAACGAGCGAATTCCAAAAAGCAGCGTCGAAGAGGACGTTCGCAAAGTTATCTAATCCCACGAACTGCGATGGCAGGATGAGCTGGTAGTCGTAAAATGCCATGCCGGTGCCGCGGAGTAGCGGGAGGTAACTCCAAACGATTGTTAGAAGCGCCGCAGGTGCGAGACAAAGCCATGGCAGCATACTCTTGGAAACCACGGGCTTCGATGTCATGCTGCCTGCTTTGGAAAACACCTTCCAGACATGCTGTCCCACAGCGAAGAAAATGATAAAAATCGCGAGGACCACCACGGCGGCGACGATGCGCCGGATTTGCATCGTCTCTTCCGGAACATACCCGAGCATTCGTTCATTGGTTTTGATCACCGCCCGGCGGAGGATCTCTCCGATTTCCGCGCGGACGCCGCTCATATCTCCGTCGTCACACATGCGAGCGATGCTTTCGCTGAGGAGAATCCGGTCTAAGGGATACGTCATCTCGGTGTAAACGAGATTGCAGTTCTTGCCGTAGGGTTCGGGCTTGCCCGTCGCCAGCGCTTCTTCAAATGCGGCTTCCAGACCTGCGGGAATCAGTCGCAAATACGCGTCGTATCCATAGCGGCGTAGCAACACGGGATTGACTTGTGCCGCCAGTCCCATCGAAACAAGGGTGTCCACCTTGATTCGCTCGGCGGACTCGCTCGCCATAAATTTCACGTATTGCCACGCTGCATCGCGGACGGCAGGGTCTTGGATTTGAGAAAAAATACCGAGGACGTTGGCGTTAATTTCTGATCCCCGCACGCCATCTGGTCCCCGTGGCACTGGCCCAAATCCAAACTTATTCGGATC
>JBDNGG010000403.1:0-2044 GCA_041689405.1 Terrimicrobiaceae bacterium
ATTCAATCGGCTCGCCCACCGCATGGCGGCAAAGCGGAGTGTGGCAGTGGCTCTCGTATAAAATCGGTGATGACATCCGGAGGAGAAGGTCGTCCAAGGGACCCGCAATGGCAACCCATTGTCCATGGAAAGCACAAGATGCCTATTTCAAGAAGGCCTCGATCAGCTCATCAATGACTGCTGGCTTCATCGACTTCACCGGACCAAGCGCCCGACCATTGATGACCGCTTCGGCAGTGGATTCCAGCACCTCAAGACGGTCAAACGCATCCAAAATCGTTCGTCCGAGCACCAAGGCACCGTCGTTTTCGATCAAGGCCACTGGAAACTCGTCATGCATCCGTTTAGCCACAGTTTGAGGGGCTGCATACACCTCGCAAAATGGAAGTTTTCCTACATCCCGAAGGAAAATGTAGCTCTCCGGGATAGTCCGGGTATCCAGAACAGAATCCGAAACTGCAAACGCTGTAGCGTTGACCGGAGTAGCATTGATGATCGCGTTGATTTTCGGATGCGCTCGATAAATCGCCCGATGTAACTCCGCGGCATGACTCGGCTCGCCGTCCTGCTCAACCGCTCCGGCACGCACCAAGACCAGTTGATCCGGCCTCAGGTTTGCACGATCTACCATCCGTCCAGTGATCAAAAACTCATCCACGCCAAGGCGCGTCGAAAAACTTCCCTCGGTGCTAATCAGCAAGCGTTGATGATATCCGCGGCGGACAAACTCACACAATTCTTGTCGGAGAGCACGTTCCCGACTATCCGCAGCCCCGGGCGCAAAAACTCCAAAGCTCGGCTGACGCTGAGAAGCGAGAAGAAGCTGCTCCTCAGTTAGATATTGGACTTCGCCGAGGGCCTGCGCCTTGATGACTGTTTTCGCAGTGAATTCCAGGGTTTCGAAGCGGCTGAACGCCTGATCAAGATCCCCGCCCGCCACGACAACCCCATGATTTTCCAGCATCACGCACTGAAATCCTTTGGCAAAAACGCCGGCTATAAGGTCACCCAGCTTCTCGCTGCCGGGCAACGCATACGGCGCAAATCCAACCTTACCACACACCTGACGCGCCTTGGCAAAAAGCGCAGTGTCGGGGATTTTTCCGCTGATGCTGAATGCCACCAGCGCCACTGGATGCGCATGAATAACTGCTTTGACATCCGGTCTCCGCGCATAAATCCCGCGATGAAACGGGAACTCCGACGATGGCGGGTGCCGCCCCTCCACGGTGCCGTCCGCCTTTACACAAATGATGTCCTCACTCCGGAGTGCTCCTTTATCCACGCGGGCCGGCGTGATCCAGATGTCGCCGTTCTCATCACGGATGGATAAATTACCGCCCGATGTCGTGGTCATACGATAGCGATAGATGCGCTCCATCGCGCGGACAATGCGCTCGGCAGGGTGGGTGAGGTCGCGTGGCGTGCTCATAAGTTCTTTGATGTTGCACAATATCCCCAGAGGTCTCCGTCAAATAGGCGCCACCAGACTTTCTCGCGATCCGATTGACGTCCGTCAAATTTCGAACGGCCAGAAAAAAAACGCATCCCACGCATCTGCTTAAAGAGCGTATTCCTATCGTTTTTCAGACTTTCGGTTCTGGAACCGGGCGAGGGCAGAGCGGGCGGCTGCATCCAGACGGCGGCGATCCGCATGCTCGTCGGAGCGACTGCCCGCTGTCTTTGCGTTTTCAGTCTTTTTAACTTTCTTCGGGCGATGGGGCATCAAGGCAGTGTTTCAGGCAAACTTTCGACGTGCGAGCATCAAAGAGCGAAATGCCAGAAAGATTCATTCGCGGGAATGAATTTTTTGGTTCTTCGATGTTTTCGGTGGGTGAGCATTTTCAGTTAAGACCCGGAGGGTCGATTAGGAAATTAGCCGGTGGCGCCAACCCTGAGCTTTCTACACAACTTTTTGGGAATAATTGTGAAGGACGATTAACGCAAAGGGAGGAGGAAACAACGGGGCGGGTTGAGAACTCGCTGCCCGACTCGCTTGTGGGAGGACAACGAGCACGCCGGGCATGAGCGGGATTTTGCGCTG
>JBDNGG010000404.1:0-4706 GCA_041689405.1 Terrimicrobiaceae bacterium
AAAGTAACGGGTGAACTCCACTGACAACAACCAACAACCGCTGCCCCCGCTCCTTTCAACGCTTCAGCCATTGATTAAGAGTCAAGTGCTGGCAACGGAACAAAACAATCACAACTTCTTCATGTCCTCCGCGCCCTTCATGGTAAAACGTATTTTGCTAAAATGAAAATTTTTCTCACTGGCGCGACAGGGTTCATCGGATCACATCTGTTACCATTACTCCTTGAGGCTGGGCATTATGTGATCGCGCCGACGCGACGAGGACTTTCGGTAGATCATCTCAATCTCCTCTCAATTGATACCGGAACTGAGGAGTACCTCACTCCGGGAGTCGTTCTATGGGCGGAGATCGATGCTGTGCTCCACCTCGCAGCAAGCGGAGTTAAGTCGTCCCATAGACAATGGCCGGATACGTTGGAATTTAATGTCGTCTGCACTCAGCGGCTACTGGAGTCGATCAGCAGATACGCCGTGCGCCGTCCCGCGTTTGTGATGACACGCACGTTTTACGAGCACCTTGTGGATCAATCACCCGCGCTGATGGAGAACCCGTATATTGCCACGAAATACGCTGCCTCGGAGCTCGTGAAACTCTGGTCCCAGCGATACGACGGCCCGGTGTCGTTGGCTACGGTATTCCAAGTTTACGGCCCCGGTGACGATCCGGCGAACGTCCTCAGCTACGCCGCTCGACAGATCTCATCCGGCCAACCCGCCACCTTCGGAAGCGGCAAAGGCTTGAGGGATTGGATTTACATCTCAGACGCAGCATCCGCGCTTGTTGCCGCGCTTGCTGCAACGACGAGTCACACGCCACCGGCAATTCTAGAACAGGACATCGGAACGGGCGAACTCCGCAGTATCCGGGAGATGATTAAACAGCTTTCAGCCGCAGCAGGAAGCGCTAGTCACACTGCGGCAGCGATCACCTTCGATTCTTCGGAAGACCGCCCAGATACCAACCTTGTGCTGAAAGCTATCAATCTTCCACACGGGTGGAAACCAAATACCACTGCGGAAGCAGCGATAAATACGCTTTTCACCGCCACCCTCGATAACTGATGAACCTTATCCTTGGTGCCGGCCTATCCGGCCTTTCCTGCTCATACCATCTCGGACATGAAAATTGTATGATTCTTGAGAGGAGCGGAAACGCGTTTGGTCACATTCATAGCATTCAGAGGGACGGCTTCACCTGGGATCAAGGGCCCCACGTTTCCTTCACGAAACACCAGTATGTTCGCGACCTCTTCGCCGATGGGGTTAATGGTGAGTTTGAAGAGCACAAAGTTAAAACATCCAACTATTTCAAAGGTGCTTGGATCAGCCATCCGGCGCAATCGAACCTGTATCAAGTCCCCGAACCGCTGAGATCGGCGTGCGTGGAGTCATTCCTCAAGACGCGCCCGAACGATGGCGAGACGCTTTCAGAGCCTAGGAACTACCAAGAATGGCTTGAGCAGTCCTTCGGTAAAGTTTTTGCCAACACATTCTCTGCGGCCTACACACGGAAATACTGGACATGTGAGCCAAAGGCGATGACCACAGACTGGGTCGGTGGAAGAGTTTTCCAGCCGAAGGTCGAGGACATCACACGTGGAGCAGAAGGCCCGCTAGACCGTCAAACCCACTACATTACAAAGGTTCGTTATCCCAGCCGTGGGGGTTATCAATCCTTCGCCAGCAAGCTGAGTGCCGGAGCAAATATTCAGTTTGGGAAAGAGGTTGTTCGAATCAGTCTTGCAGAAAAGAAACTCTGGGCGGCCGATGGTAGCGAGTATTCTTGGAGCCGTTTGATCAACACATTACCACTTCCCCTGTTCGTTGCACTTTGCGCTGATTTAGATCAAGAGGCACAAGAAGCAGCCCGCGCATTAGTATGCTCCCAGCTGCTCCTCGTAAACATTGCAGCAGATCATCCAACAATACGGGAGGAGAATTGGATGTATGTTTACGACGAGGACATGTATTCCACTCGCATCAACTGCACAGAGAAGCTCTCGCCCAACAATGCCCCTTTGGGAACCACTGGGGTTCAAGTCGAAGTATATGGAAGCCGATTCAAGCATTTTAAGCAGAGTCCAGATGAAATCGTAAAAGCGGTCGTCTCTGAAAGCAAAAGGATGGGCCTAATCAAGCCAGACTCAAAAAATCACGCCCACTCTGTGTTCGCCCCTTGGGCGAACGTAATCTTCACACAAGAAACGGCTCCCGCACTCGCATTGATGTGGAAGAAACTCGAAAACTTTGGACTAAAGCGAGAGGAAGAGGATTCACTTCCCCTCACTGACTGGACAAAAGCCACGAAAAATCTCGGCGCTATCGTCATGGCGGGTAGATTCGGACAGTGGAAGTATTTCTGGACTGACGACTGTGTGCTGCGCGGACAACAACTTGAAAAAGACAAATGAAAGTCGAATGCCTTATACCGAAAAGAAACAACGGAAATTATTTTCCCGCTGCAATAGAATCTTTGATAAATCAGAGTTCGGGCTATTCTCGCATCCTGATTTCGGAAAACCACTCCATCGGCGGTAGGGACGACTCGCTTTGTGGTGGTAGGCAGCTGCTTTGAATACGGACGAAGCGGCGAATGGTACGAATTCATCCCACCCGATGCCCCCCTTGAACCCACTCAGACCTACCCGGCTTCCAAGGCAGCGGCTTCAGTCGCATTTTACCAGTTAGCCGTAGAGCTAAATCTTCGCTTATCGATTCACCGCATTTTCCAAGTGTTCGGCGAGGGCGAGGTTGAATCTCGGCTCTGGCCATCCCTTCGGAAAGCTGCTGCATCTGGCGCAGACCTTGAGATGACCCCTTTAACGAACAGATTCGCGATTTCGTCCTAGTGTCGAAGACGTGGCCCGTCAACTTCTTGAGGCTTGCTCAGCTCAACAGGAACCCGGCCTGCCGCAAATCATGAATGTTGGACCCGGAAAACCTCAAACACTAAGAGCCTTCGCAGAATTTTGCTGGGAAAAATGGAATGGAAAAGCAAAACTCCTTTTTGGTGTCAAGCCTTACCGGGACGGCGAAGTAATGCGTTACGTTCCACAACTGAAATAAAAATAACATGCACAATAAAATTCTCCTATCGATAGGAATACCAGTCTATAACCAAGCAGGAACGATCAAGGAAACAATCGAAGGCATTCTTTCTCAGTCGCTGGTTCCGTTTGAAATTGTTGTTTCCGAGAATCACTCGACAGACGGAACATTCGATGTGCTCCGAGAATTCGGAGATGCAATCAAGATCGTTAAACCTCCGGCACATTGCAGCATGGCCGCTAACTGGAACCATTGCGTAAGGTCGTGCAGTGGAACATGGGTTGGCTTGTGCTCTGGCGATGATATCCTCCTCCCAAACTATGTCACGGAGGTGACCCATGCGATTTCATCTCACAAGGATGCAGTATTTGTGATGGGAGGCTGGGAAATACTAAACGAATCGACGGGCAAGATCGAGTCCCACTACTTACTCTCGATGAGCAAAATCACCAAGCCGCCAAAAACAATAGAAATGAACCTCGCTGGACCAAAAGCCGCCTTCGCAGCATTCGCCTTCAAACGGGAAGCATTTGATCAAATAGGTGGTTATCGCGAAACTTATCATCTCATTCAGGATCACATCTTTCAAATTGATATCGCGCCTCTCGGGAGTTTCATAAAGATCAATAAGTGCATAGCACGCTATCGCAGCCAACTTCGTCCCTCTTTGGAACAGAAACGGATTGCTCTTTATGTAGATGACCGAATTCAATTCGCAGGAGAGACGATCTGGAATGCTGTAAAGCACGGAGTTCCCCATCTAAAAGTTGAAAAGGCGGCTGTTGCTCATATAAAACAACTGATTCAATATATACAGCGCACCGATTTCAATCCCGATTTGGAACAGCAAGCCAAGCTAGAGGCGGCGATGAGTAAAGCTGGATTCTCGCACTTTTCGCAGTCAAATCCTTCTTTCGGAGATCTGCCGCTTCGTAGCATGAGGTTCTTCAAAGGAAAGATTCGGAAGGTGATTACGAAGTGGAAGGATCTGTTGAAATCCGTTTCCTAATAGATTTGTCAATTCGATTTCTGAAATTGGGTCACTCTTGAGCACAAAACTCGCAATCATTCGTAACGCATTGGCGGGAAGTGCGTCCAAAGTATCGATGATCCTGATCAGGATTATTCAGGTTCCACTCCTGATCTCCTTTCTAGGTATTGACGAGTTTGGTCGCTGGCTTGTCCTCTCTTCGTTGCCTACTTGGCTCGCACTGGCTAACCTCGGTTTTGGGAGTGTCGCATCAAATGAAATGTCCATGGCCGTGGGAAAGGGGGATGTTCTGAGAGCCAAAGAGGCATATTCAACTACGATCGCCCTTTTGACAGCGATCACAGGCTTGGGACTGCCGCTTATAGCCATTATTATACCGTTCATACCCTGGGACGATATTCTAAAGACCACAGCTAACCGCCATATTGAGCTTTCTTGGGCCGCCGGGTGGCTCGGAGCCTCGGTTTTGATCTCTTTCTACGGAGAAACATTCGGAGGACGAATACGTGCGGCAAGAAAAGCTCACATTACGCTCGTGCTTGGTGCGATTCGTCCGTGGCTCGATATTGCGGCACTGAGCATTACTCTGATGCTTACCAATCGTTTTGATGTAATGGCATTTGCGCTATTCACCACGACAGCAATCTCGGTAGTCGCCACGTGGTGC
>JBDNGG010000405.1:0-15695 GCA_041689405.1 Terrimicrobiaceae bacterium
GCCCATTCCCTTTTAAAAAGCGGGGTCTTCCCGCTTTTTTGGCATCTCATCGGCCCTCTTGATGGAGGAGCGTGGCCAGATCGGGGTGCGAGTCCGGAGACGATCAAGCTTTTCTGTTGCCCGGCCTGCGCTCGCAAGGGATTCCTGGTTGCGATCGTTCCTCTGATCGCACCGATGCCTGTAAATGCCGTTCCTTAGAGCCCCAACCTCGTTGGCTGAGCAGCCTTCCATTTTTTTGCTAGAGCAATCTTCTTCGCTTGGCTCAGCGCCTTCACAGAGTATTCCAATTTGGAGGCTGAAGATCGGCTGTCCGTCTCCGACAAAGCGATCAGTTTGGCCGGGCGATGTGCACGGACATACGCCGACCCTTTTCCTGCATTATGAACATCAATCCGCTTTTGGACATTGGTTGTGATGCCGGTGTAGAGGCAGTTGTTCGAGCACCGAAGAATGTATACAAACCACGGCTTATCGGGAGTTTTCATCATTCCTCGCAAATAAAATGCCGACATCTCTCCGGTTAGGCGAACGCATGCCGGCGGTGAAGATTCTCTCGAGGGCTAGGCGGCGCAGTTCATTTTGCAGTAAATCGAGCAAAGAGCGATTCGTCTTTGCCGTGTTTCCGTACGGTCGGTGCATAGATGACATGTAAGAAGTTCCACAGCTTCCGCTCTCGAAAAGAGTCGTGGTCAGCGGGGATCCACTCCATATTGATGAAAGGGACATTCGTGTTTGGCTGATCAGGAGGGAAAGCAGGAACATGGGCAGCTTGAGTTTTCAAAGACACTACCAGCTACGCGCACCCACGACAGGGAAACCGGCTGCAGGAGCTCGCGGCCTATGTTGCCGAGTCGAAGTGCTTTCACGAGTGAGATGATGCGGGACGGTCAGTGAGGTCAAGTGAAAGCCAGGACCGTTGCGGTTGATTCGCCTTCCGTGATGCGATCCTAACGAGCTGGAATTTGCAATGATTGGGCGGTCGGTCCCTTCCAGTCGTCGCGCAGGGTGAGGGTCTGTTTGAAGAGGTCGTCGTAGCGGTCATTGGCACGATCTTCACGCTGATATTTGGCATCATGGCAGCGTATTTTTTGCGAGATACAAGATGCCATTTGGCAACGTGATCTGGGCGGATTTCCTGTTTTTAATGCTCATGGCCGGGGTAGCGAACATTGTGCCTTTGTTCATGCTGTTGAAGAACCTGAATCTCCTTAACACGCTTTGGACACTGATCATCATTGGTATTGCGGGCGGGCAGATTTTCAACATTTACGCGCTTCGAAACTTCATCGAAGAAATCCCCAAAGATCTTTTTGAAGCTGCAGAGATGGATGGTGCCAGCCACCTCAATCAGATCCTCAATATAGTAATCCCCATGAGCGGTCCGATTATTGGAACTCTCGCGATCCTCGCATTTTTGGGAAAGGGGAACGACTTCCTGATGCCGTTGATCATTCTGCGTGACCCGGAGCTCTTTACCATTGGTGTGGGGCTGATTTATCCCGATGGTGAATACATCAAACAGCGGGGCCAGATCATGGCGGCATTTTTCGTGGCGAGTATTCCGCTCATCGTGATGTTCCTATTTACAATGCAACTTTTCGTCCGACGCCTAGGCGCAGGCGCTGTTAAAGGGTAGGGGAGGGGTGGCAGTGAGGCCTGTCTGGAAGATAAGCGGACGAAAGAAAAAAAATCTTCTTGCGAACTGCGGGCGATTACGCCAATCTCCTCGCCTCTCAACCAGAGAAATTTTATGGCATACGCAATTGTTCAAACCGGCGGCAAACAATACCGGGTCGCAGAAGGAGATGTAATCGACGTCGAAAAACTCGAAGTCGAAGCAGGCTCAGAAACCAATTTGGATGTTCTGCTTGTGTCGAGCGGCACCGATCTTCAGGTCGGCACGCCGATGCTGACCGGGGCCACCGTCACCGCGGAGGTTGTCGACCAGCACAAGGGCGATAAGGTCATCGCATTTAAATACAAGCGCCGCAAAGGCTATCACCGCACTGTCGGCCACCGCCGCCAACTCACCCGCTTGAAAATCAAAACCATCTCCGCTTAATACAAAATCATGGCACATAAAAAAGGACAGGGAAGCGTTAAAAACGGTCGGGACAGCATAAGCAAACGTCTCGGTGTCAAAAAATTTGGTGGCGAAAAAGTCATTGCCGGCAATATCATTATCCGTCAGCGCGGAACCAAGTTTACTCCGGGAGTGAATGTCGGGCTCGGCCGTGATTACACGATCTGGGCATTGGTTCCGGGGCGGGTGAAATTCGACCGCGATGGCCGCCGTGTGAACGTCGAGCCCGAGGCAGTCGCCGCATCAGCAAACTGACATATTTCTAAAGCTGCTTGGGTCTCTTCGGGGGCTTGAGTTGTTTTTGTTCTGAAAAGCACGGGTCGATCACCCCGTGCTTTTCGTTTTCCATTTGATCGTGTATCATTTTTGTATGCATGTGCCGGATTTGATCGCGAGAAAGCGCGAAGGGGAAGAATTGACCTGTGATGAAATCGAGGCGTTGATTCTCGGGTTTACGCGGGGCGAGATTCCAGATTACCAGATGAGTGCCTGGGCGATGGCGGTCTTTTTTCAAGGCCTCAACGACTCGGAGACGGCAACCCTCACGCGGGCCATGCGGGATAGCGGAAGCGTTTTTTCCTATCCTGCAGGCAGCCCACCGAAGGTGGATAAACATTCGACGGGAGGCGTCGGAGACAAAGTATCGCTGGTGTTGGCCCCGCTGCTCGCATGTGAAGATCTCTGGGTGCCCATGGTTTCGGGACGCGGACTTGGGATTACGGGCGGCACGCTCGACAAATTGGAAGCGATCCCCGGATTCAGGGTCGCGCTTTCCGAGCACGAAGCACTCGCGCAATTGGAAAAAATCGGTGTTTTTATGGCCGGACAGACGGATGGGTTTTGCCCGGCGGACAAGAAGCTTTATGCCCTGCGGGATGTCACTGGCACGGTTCCATCGAAACCGCTCATCGTTGCCAGCATCATGTCGAAAAAACTTGCGGAATCCTTGGACCGGCTTGTGCTCGATGTAAAGTTCGGATCCGGTGCGTTCATGAAGACCCGGTCAGATGCGGAGTCTCTGGCCGGACATCTTGCCTCAGCGGGCGAGGCGAACGGGGTGCATACCACATTCGTTATTTCTGAAATGAATCAACCCCTCGGACTTTCAGTCGGCAATGCTCTGGAAGTGACCGAAGCCGTCGAGACGCTGCAGGGATGCGGGCCTGTAGACCTCGTAAACCTTACGCTCGACCTTGCCGAGGACGTCACGACGTGCGGTAGGGATGTGCTCGTAGCGCATTTGACATCTGGTCGGGCATGGGAAAAGTTTGTCGCACTAACGGAGGCACAAGGCGGAGATGCCACACTGCTAACGAACTTGAGGACAGTCCACTCGGCACCGGTTCGGCGGCCCGTGGTGGCTCCGCAATCCGGCCTGCTACAAAAGATGGATGCGGGTATCATCGGACGGGCGGCAGTTGGCCTTGGGGCGGGTCGTAAGCTCGCTTTGGATGCCATTGATTTTGCCGTTGGTTTCTCGGAGCTCGCAAAATCCGGAATACTGGTGGAGACAGGCCAGCTGTTGTGTTGGGTGCATGCACGAGACGAGCATGCTGCGGCTCACGCAGAATCTGAGATCCTGCGTGCGGCAGAAATCTTGTCATGACGCCGAGTCACAGCATCGTCGTCGCCGTGTTCTCCGTGGCGATTTGCCATGCGGATCCGACTCCAGTCGCGAATGATCCTGCGGTGATTCCGCGAATGCTGGCCGATGCTCGCAGTCTGGAGGAAGTTCCGTTTTCGCAAGTGGTCGAATCTGCGACCAACTGGCGCGTCCTGCCTGTGGATCCCGAGACCCATCGAGACGTCATCACGGCGCTATCCACGGCGATGGATCGGGTCCTAGAGCGGTTATCCGCGCCCGGGCATAAGATTCACGTGGTGGGACGGATCAATGAGGCTAGCCGGTATATTGAAGACGAGCTGTGCATTGAACTCAACGCCATTCCAGGCTGGGAGTGTAGCATTCCTGCCACCACTGCGGGCGCCACCCAGCGTTCAGGATATCCTGATCTGCTTATCAAGACACCTGCGGGGATCTTTTTTATCGACCCGAAGTTGGTGGCGGAGGCATCGGAAGCCAGTGCGCTCCGCACCTTTTATTACGAACCCAGGGTGATGACCAATAAGATCCAATACGACGCGGTCCATCTCCTCATTGGCGTATCGCACGCCGGATGGAAAGATGGGCGGTTGATTCTTACGGGTTGGAAGCTCGTTGATCTTTCGTCGCTACCTGTCCGGCTCAAAGCCGAGTTCCAAGCAAGTAATCGTGAACTCTACACCCCGGAAAGGACGATTGCGGCTTCATCGCCCAAGGCAAGCGGCAGGGAAAAGTGAAAATCACTTCCGCCGTAGGGCGTATCGGCGACTGCGATCTTTCCGCCATGTGCTTCGATGGCCATCTGGCAAAACGAAAGCCCGATACCGAACGATTTTATGCCCCGTTCACCTCCCGCGGAACCGGTGACAAACTGGTTGAAAATCTGCATCTTTTTCGCATCCGGCACACCAGGACCGGAATCTCTGACCGTAATTTTACACATTTTATCACCCGATGATTCGGTTACCTCAAGGATCACCGCCACGGTCGAATACTTGGGAGAATATTTCAGTGCGTTCGTTAGTAAATTGAGCAGGACCCGCTCGAGTTTGCGGATATCCACGTTGAGTGGAACCAGGAAATCCGGAAACTGAACGTCAACGATGATCTGCGCGTCATCTGCACAGGGTTGGATCGTTCGGACTGCGCGGCGTATGAGCATGGACGCCGAGATCGGTTCTTTTGCCAGCACCGAGCCGCCGACCTCGGTGCGATCCAATTCCATGATGTCATTGATCATTGCAAGCAAGTTGCCTGCGGATTCTTGGCAGAGGGTTACTAACTCGGATTGCTCGGCCGTGAGCGGCACCGACTCCTCTGCCAGCATTTCAAGGCATGTCAATATGGATCCAGCGGGTGTTCGGAGGTCGTGCACGATCATGCGGAGCATACTCCGCCGATGTTCCTCCGATGCTTCCGATGCTAGGAGAGATTCTTTGAGCGCGAGTGACTGCTCGCGCAACTCGATCTCGGCGATCACAGCGGCTGCGAGATCGTATAACCGCGACTGATCCAAGTGTGACCACTTGCGAGGGTGCTTGTCGATGGCACATAAAGAACCCAGCACTAATCCATCGCGGGTCGTGAGTGGCATCCCAAGGTAGGCAATGAATTCGTAATCCCGCACGCTGAGGTTCTCCCGGACTCGGTGATCCTCACGCGCATCCTCAATGACCAAAGGACTCCCGTCGGTAACCACATATTGGCAAAATGAATGTGATACGGGCGTCTCCCGCCTAGTGGCGAGAGGCTCGGCCAACCCGACCTGACTCTTGAAGAACTGGCGATTCCTATCAACAAGCGAAATTAGGGAAATATCGACATCTAGTAGTGCCGCCGCAAGGCGCGTGAACCGGTCAAACGACCCCTCTGGAAGTGAGTCCAATAGCCCCGTCTCATGTAGTGCTTCAAGGCGGACCACATGATCGAGGGGCTGCCCTCGGGGCTGATGCGATATCGTATCCACGTAGTGATGATCCTCTGGATACCTGGAAACGACAAGATCGAATCACTTTCCACACGAGATACAAATGCAGGAAGAAAGCCTGGCGTTGCAGGAACTTGTTTGAACCGCTATGACACACGTTGTGGCAAAACTTCCGGCGGTCCAGACTCCTCACTGGAATCTCATAATTGGGCACCCTTTGATCTTCGGTGTCTACCCGGTGGCTGGGGGTGTGAATTTCTCCGTTTTTTCGTCTTACGCATCCAGCTGCACGCTCGTCCTTGTTCGTCTCGGCACGCGGGAACCGATCGGCGAGATCCCATTTCCAGCTGATTTTCGGATTGGGCATGTTTTTTGCATGATTGTGGTCGGCCTAGAGCCTGGCACCTTTGAATACGCGTATCGGTTTGACGGACCGAAAGATTTGATTGCAGGCCATCACTTTGATGAGCGCCTCGTTTTGCTCGATCCCTATGCACGCGGTTTAACCGGTCGGAATGCTTGGCGGACTCCGGAGGATAACGAAGCCGCCTTTTACGGTCGGATGGAGTCACTGGCCTTCGATTGGGCAGATGATGCGTTGGTTCGGATCGCGCCGGAAGATTTGGTGATTTACGAGATGCATGTGCGTGGATTCACGCAGCATCCGTCTTCTGCGACAGATGCTCCTGGCACATACTCCGCACTTACGGCAAAGATTCCGTATTTAAAATCCATCGGTGTGAATTGCGTCGAGCTTCTTCCGATCTTCGAATTTGACGAATGTGAAAACACCCGGACGAATCCATTGACCGGGGAGCAATTGTGCAACTACTGGGGGTATAGCACGACTGGATTTTTTGCACCAAAGGCAGGTTATGCTGCCAGTGGCACCTCGTACGGGGAAGCAGTCGAATTCAAGCGCATGGTGCAGGCGCTCCATGCCGCAGGCATCGCCGTGATTTTAGATGTGGTTTATAACCACACCTCGGAGGGAGGAAAGGACGGACCGGTGATTTCTTTCAAGGGTATCGACAACAAGACGTATTACCTCCGAACGCCCGACGGAGATTATGCTGACTATTCCGGCTGTGGAAACTCGTTGAACGCCAACCATCCGGTGGTGCGCGCTTTCATCCGTGACAGTGTGCGTTACTGGGCCTCGGAATACCATATCGATGGCTTTCGCTTTGACCTCGCTTCGGCACTGACGCGCGACGCGGCGGGGGCTCCGCTCCTATCGCCGCCACTGATTGAAGAACTCGCTGCGGATCCCGTGCTGGCAGATTGTATTCTCATTGCAGAAGCGTGGGATGCGGGAGGGTTGTATCAGGTAGGGCATTTTCCAGACTATGGATGCTGGCTCGAATGGAACGGAAAATTCCGCGATGCCGCACGACGCTTCATCAAAGGCGACCCGGGCATGAGCGGCGAAATCGTCCAGCGTATCACCGGTTCTCCCGATCTTTACCAGCGCCCGGAACGCTCACCCGCGGCATCGATCAACTTCATCAACTGCCACGACGGCTTCACGCTCCGGGATCTGTATTCCTATAATCAAAAACACAATCTTGAGAATGGCGAAAGCAACCGCGATGGAGCCAACGACAACTGGAGTTGGAATTGCGGTGCTGAAGGTGAAACCGATGACCTTGATGTATTGGCTCTCCGCGACCGCCTGCAAAAGAATGCTCTCACTCTGCTATTCGTCAGCCAGGGGGTGCCGATGGTGAGTATGGGTGATGAATGCTGCCGCACGCTGCATGGAAACAACAACGCCTACTGTCACGATGAACCTTGGAACTGGATGGATTGGTCGTTACCGGAACGTCATTCAGGGTTTCTGCGTTTCTTTCGGCTCCTTGCTGCGTTTCGGGCGGAGCATCCCGTTTTCCGTCAGTCCAAGTTTCTCACCGGCACCGACACGATGGGCAGCGGGTACGCGGATATCAGCTGGCACGGAGTAGAGGCATGGAAACCGGATTGGTCATTCGGCAGCCGCACTGTCGCATTCCTGCTTTGTGGTCGTCATTCTCGTGCTCTCGGCGGCAAGCCTTGGTTCTTTTACGTCTGCTTCAACATGTTCCATGATCCTCTCGAGTTCGAACTTCCCACGCTTCCCAAGAAGCTGCGATGGCACGAGTTTCTTGACACGGGTAAGCCCTCGCCGCTCGACATCCAGACACCAGGGAAGGAAATTCCACTTCTTGAACAAAAGAAGATTCACCCCGGCGCTCGGTCCACGGTCGTGCTTGTCGGGAAATAATTTTCAGTCAGATTTACGCCCTCAAAAGCGGGCTCCCATCAGGTGATAACCTGATGCATCCCTGACATAACATATTCATTTACATATAAAGAATGTTTGACATGCATGCGGGGTTTGAGTCAAAAGAAAGCCGTTCGGGAAGAATTACCTCTTAGTGATTATGTCGCTTGGGAGTATTACCAACGAGCAACTACCTAACCACTCACATGAAAAAAATAATCCTATCAGCACTCTGCGGCATCGTTGTCGCAACCGGCGTTCATGCCGGGACGACCTCCAAACAATTCAAAGAAGTCACGGTTGAAGAGTCGCTTTGCCGATTCCGTGACACGGAATTCCAAATCGACGCCTTCTACTCTGGCATCATTGGAAGCAAAGGCTCGAAAGTTGGCACCGGATCCGGTGGCGGCGTGGGCTTGAATTTCTTCTTCGCCAAATATTTCGGTATTGGTTACGAAGCATTCTGGACCGGCAGTGGCCAAGGTGAGCATTTTCCGGCTGGCGGAAATGCATTCTTCCGTTACCCGATCTGCTCGTTGAACCTCGCTCCTTATGCCATGGTTGGCGGTGGCGCAGCATTCAATGGACATGCCAAAGGATACGGCAATGTCGGTGGTGGTCTTGAGTACCGCGTCACTGATAACGTTGGTCTCTTCGTAGACGGTCGTTATTTCTACGGTGGCGTGGGTAACCTCGCTAACGTTCGCAGCGGATTGCGCTTCGCGTTCTAACCAAGCTGGCACTAATTACAAAAGCGCCGCCCGACGATCCGGGCGGCGCTTTTTTTTTGCAAAGCGTGGCTGGTAAAGTGCGTGGTTACGCGGACTCCAGCAACCTAGTTTGTCTTCAAGACTTCGATGAACGCCTCTTGCGGGATGTTCACACTGCCGATGGATTTCATCCGCTTTTTACCTTCTTTTTGTTTCTCCAGAAGTTTGCGTTTACGGGTGATGTCACCGCCGTAGCACTTGGCGGTCACATTTTTCCGCATGGCCGTGATACTTTCGCGGGCAACTACTTTCCCTCCGATTGCCGCTTGGATTGCGACCTGGTAAAGCTGTTTGGGAATGACGTCCTTCAACTTGGCGGCAATCGCTCGACCGCGGGACTCAGCCTTATCGCGGTGAACGATGCTTGAAAAGGCATCCACCGGCTCCCCGTTGACCAGGAGGTCAAGCTTCACCAGTTTGCCTTCACGGTAGCCGGCTGGCTCATAATCCATCGACCCGTAGCCGCGTGTGAGCGTCTTAATCTTATCGTTAAAATCGACGAGGATTTCGTTAAGCGGGATGATCGCCGTGATTATGACGCGGCGCGTGTCGAGCGATTCGGTGTGCTCGACGATACCGCGTTTGTCCATCATGAGCTGCATGATGTCCCCAATGTTTTCGTTTGGGACCATGACGAAGCATTTGATCACCGGTTCACGAATTTCTTCGACGACGCTCATGTCGGGGAGATTTGCCGGATTATCTACTTCGAGGCGTTCTCCATTCGTTTTGATGACCTCGTAGATCACGCTGGGATATGTCGAAATGATGTCCATGTCGTATTCGCGACGCAGACGTTCCTGGATGATTTCCATGTGGAGGAGACCAAGAAACCCGCAGCGGAAACCAAATCCCAATGCGACCGAGCTTTCCGCCTGGAAGACAAAGGCGGCATCATTGAGCTGAAGCTTCCCCATTGCCGCTTTGAGGTGCTCAAAGTCTGCTGTGTTGATGGGATAAATTCCGCTGAAGACCATCGGATGAATCTCCTGAAATCCGGGGAGCTGTTCGGTCGCAGGATTCCGGGCATCGGTGAGCGTGTCCCCAATCTTGATCTCTGCGGTGGTCTTGATGTTCGCAATGAAATATCCCACATCTCCCGCATTAAGCTGCGGCTGAGGGAACATCTTAGGAGTGAAAATACCGACCTCTTTGATTTCGTAATTCTTGTTGGTGGACATCAGCTTCACGCCGCTACCCGCCTTTAGCGTGCCCGTCTTCACGCGGAGATACCCGACCACCCCGCGATAACCATCAAACACTGAATCAAAAACCAACGCCCGCATCGCACCATCGTCCATCGTGGGAGCGGGAATCCGCGCGACAACCGCCTCCAAAATATCCTCAATCCCAATCCCCGCTTTTGCACTGGCAAGGATCGCCTCATCGCCGGGGATCGCCAGAATGTCCTCCAGCTGCTTTTTCACCCCTTCGATGTCCGAGTTGGGAAGGTCGATTTTGTTAATGACGGGGATGATCGTCAGGTTCTGCGACGAGGCCAAGTGGACGTTTGCGACTGTCTGCGCCTCCACGCCTTGGGCAGCGTCAACAATCAAGAGTGCCCCTTCGCACGCCGCCAGACTGCGGGATACCTCGTAGGCAAAATCCACATGTCCCGGAGTATCCATGAGATTAAAGCGATACTGCTCCCCCGCCTTGGACGTGTATTTCATCGTCACCGGATGCGACTTAATCGTGATGCCACGTTCGCGTTCCAGATCCATCGAATCGAGAAGCTGGTCTTGTTTATCACGGTCGGAAATGGTTCCAGTCATCTCCAGAAGACGATCTGAGAGCGTGGTTTTGCCGTGGTCGATATGGGCAATAATGCAGAAATTACGGGTGCGTTCGATAGACATCGCGAGCCGGGAAATATGCGGGATCCAAGTCCGCTGGTCAATGAGCGAAACCGGGATAATACATAATCGGGTGATTCGATCCCATAAATCCGGCTGGTCAGGCAAACATCACGTGACAAATAACTAGAGATGCCGCGACGCCCACCGCATCAGCGATGAGACCGGCGGGCACGGCATGACGCGTGCGGCGCACAGCGACCGATCCGAAGTATACCGCGATCACGTAAAATGTCGTTTCCGTGCTGCCCATGATCGTGCCGCCCAGCATGGCGGAAAAGCTGTCTGCAGCGCCGGGTTGACTGATGATATCGGAGAAAATGCCCGTTGTTCCCGAGCCACTGAGTGGACGCATCAGGACCAACGGCAGAAGATCCACGGGCAGGCCGATCACCGACAGCGCCGGGCTCAACCATTGGCTGAGCAGAGCGATGCCATTGGCGGCGCGAAACATCCCGATGGCCGCAAGGATGGCAACTAGAAACGGAATAATCCGCACCGCAGTATGAAATCCCTCCTTGGCGCCTTCGACGAATTCCTCATACACCGGCACCCGTTTCAAAGCGGCGTAGAGTGGAAAAAATGAGATCATAAACGGGATTGCCAGCACGGATACCGTTCCCACGACGGCGCGCACCCCACCGCCGGTTGCAGCGACCTCCCGCTGAAACAGCATCACGGCAGCCCAGCCCATGACCACGAAGAAAACAATCATTGCCAACCATCCCAGTGGGCCGAGCGGCGGGGTCTCCAGAGGCGTTTCTTCCGGTTCAATCGCGGGTTGTGAATCTACTGGAACAGCGACAGCATCCGGCAGCCGGTATGCGGGGAGGCGCTCCAAAGTTTTTACTGCAGTAATCCCGGCGATCGTTGAACACAGCGTTGCTACAAATGCCGTGCCTACAATATCAAACGGCCGCGTCGATCCGGCCGCGGCAAGTAGCGACACCGCGGTAGCGGGGATGAGCTGCACCGAGCTCGTATTGATTGCGAGGAACGTGCACATCGCATTGGTCGCAGTGCCGGGCCGGGGATTTAGCCGATCCAGTAATTGCATGGCGCGAAGCCCCAGCGGAGTCGCGGCATTGGCAAGGCCCAGCATATTGGCAGCCATGTTCATTACGATTGCGCCGATGGCCGGATGATCGCGTGGCACATCGGGAAACAGCCACCCCATGAGCGGACGCAGCGCACGCGCCAGCACGGTGACGATGCCCGACTTCTCGGCAAGGCGCATCAGGCCGAGCCAAAATGCCATCAAGCCCGCCAGGGGCAGCGCGATCACCATCACTGCGTTTTTTACGGACTCGAATGCCGCCGTAGTCACGTCGGCGAGATTCCCCTGAAACGCGCCTAATGCGACCGCAGATAAGACCAGTGCCAGCCAGATATAATTCAACATGCCGCGATATAATGCCGCGGGCCGTGTGGTTTCAAGCTCTCCGCTTGAATTCGTGATTTACTCCGCCGCCCAAAATGCTTTAGACCATCACTTGTGCGATTGGCAAATGCCGGACGCTTACCCCCAAACTTACCCATCCATCAAATTATGTTGTCAACAGTATTGCCCTATGTCGGGCAGGGAATCCCTTTTTCCCTGCTCTGTGGAGTCCTCGGCCTCGTGGTCGCACTTTTTCTCATCCGTTCGGTGAAATCCTCACCGGGAGGATCCCCTCGTATGCAGGAGATCGCTGGCGCCATCGAAGAGGGCGCCAGAGCATACCTCAACCGGCAGATTATGACGATCTCGGCCATTGCACTCGTGATTTTTGTCATCCTCTTTTATGTCCGTGACCTTGCGACGGCCGCTGGATTTGTCATCGGTGCGGTGTGCTCGCTGGTTGCTGGATATATTGGGATGCGCGTCGCAGTGATTGCCAACGTCCGGACGGCGCAGGCCGCGACCAAGGGACGTTTCCCGGCGATGCGGGTGGCATTCAATGGCGGTGCCGTGACAGGGCTGTTGGTCGTGGGACTCGCCCTCTTGTCTGTCGGGGGATATTACCTTGTGGCACTTCCCGTGCTTGGTGCGGATAAAACCATTCTCAGCCTGGTCGGTCTCGCTCTGGGATCGAGCCTCATCTCGGTATTTGCCCGATTGGGTGGCGGGATTTACACCAAAGCCGCGGACGTGGGTGCGGACTTGGTTGGTAAAATCGAGAGCAATCTGGACGAAGATGATCCCCGCAATCCAGCCACTATCGCGGATAATGTCGGTGACAATGTGGGCGACTGTGCAGGCATGGCAGCGGATGTATTCGAGACCTATGCGGTCAGTCTGATCGGAGCCATGCTGGTTGCCTTCCTCACGTTGGGTGAAGTCCCGGCTGCCATTGTGTATCCGTTTGTTTTGAGCGGTATCTCGCTGATTGCCTCCATCGTTGGCATTTTGTTTGTAAACGTAAATCGTGGCCACCCCGCCACGTCACTCATGGGCTCGGTGGCCGTGAGCGCTATTATCGCAGCTGCGGTGCTATATCCTGTGACGATGGGGATGTTTGCCGAGGTCACTGCGGTTTCGGCGATGGGGGTTTATTGGTCCGCCATTGTGGGGCTGGTCCTCACCGGCGCGGTCGTCCTGATCACCAACTATTTCACATCCACCAAACACGCACCGGTTCAAAAAATCGCGAAGGCGTCCGAGACCGGCCATGCGACAAATATCATCGCCGGGCTCGCTGTCGGAAACCATGCGACGGCGCTGCCTGTCATCCTCATCGTCGTTGCGGTGTTGACCAGTTATTCGTTTGCGGGGCTCTACGGCGTGGCCATCGCGGTGATGAGTATGCTTTCGCTCTCGGGCATTATTATCTCTCTGGATGCATTCGGACCAATTACCGACAACGCGGGCGGAATCGCGGTGATGGGCGGAATGCCCGCTCAGACCCGTGAGATCACGGACGAACTCGATGCTGTCGGTAATACGATGAAAGCTGTGACCAAGGGATATGCAATCGCATCGGCAGGTCTTGCAGCACTCGTCTTGTTCGGCTCATACGTCGCGGAACTTCAAGTGCATCTCGCTGGCGTCGGCCGTGCGATCGAGGGGTTGAATTTTTCGTTAAGCGATCCGCGCGTTTTGGCCGGTTTGCTGATTGGTGGATTACTCCCGTACGTGTTTTCGGCGTTCAGCATGGATGCCGTAGGCAAGGCAGCCGGCGCCGTGGTGCGCGAGGTGCGGCGCCAATTGGAAGCCAAGCCCGGTATTCTCCGGGGTGAAGATGTCCCGGACTATGGCGTCTGCGTGGATATCGTAACCAAGGCTGCCCTTCGTGAAATGATCGTGCCTGCTCTGCTGCCCATCGTCACTGTGATTGTCGTGGCTTCCATTCCGGCGCTCGGAGCCGTGGCGCTTGGAGGATTGCTCGTCGGCACTATTGTGACCGGTCTATTCCAAGCCATCGCAATGACGTCTTCAGGGGGCGCCTGGGACAATGCAAAAAAATACATCGAAGAAGGTAACCTTGGCGGCAAAGGCTCTGCGGCTCACGCCGCAGCAGTCACCGGTGATACCGTGGGCGACCCATACAAGGATACTTCCGGCCCGGCCATCAACCCCATGATCAAGGTCGTCAATATCGTCGCCATTTTGCTTATACCGGTGTTCTTCTAAAACAGGGAAGCCGCATTCTATCGGATGTATCCCCCGCTGCGATTTCCGTAAATCGGGGGAGAATCCTCATAAGAGCCATCATTGTAGAACCGTCGGACGACCATATATTGTTGGCCGCGACCGTCCCTGTATGGCCCCAAACGCTGGGTTCCTGCTTCCTCGCGCTGCTGCCATTGATTGGCTTGTCGGTAAGCGTATTCAGGTTGTCGGTTGGAGACAGGCTGACCGGCATAATCGCGAACCGCTTGGTTTAAGCCGCCCTGAAAAAGGCTCTCTATCGGAAGTGTCTCGCAGCCTACTAGTGCTGGTAAACAAAGAGCTACTATCCAAAGTTTAGATTTTATCATTGTAACTGCGGATCGCGCGTCGCTCGGGGAGTGGCTGCAATTTAATGATGAAAAACCGCTGCGATGCTCCTTGTCGGGGCGGCGTCCGTGCGGGAGGATGGCATTGATGGATTCATTTTTTAAAGAGCTTGGGCGGGCCGTGTTGGCGCGGTGGAAGGATGAGAATTTCTCGCTGACCGTATTTCCAGAGATTGCCCAGACGATTTTATCGGAGCGACCGCCGTCGCAGCATGTCGATCTCAACCAATTGATCCGTGATTTTCTACTCGATGACGATCAACCCGCACAGAGCGCATCGGGATTCGGGCAACCGGAGTTAATCGTATTTGAGCATCCTCGCTTTTATATACAGATTTTGTTCTGGTTGGACGGAACGACGGATATTCATCAGCATGAGTTTTCGGGGGCATTTCATGTCATGGAAGGATCGAGTGTGCATTCGCACTTCGCATTTCGCAACCCGGAGCCGATCACTGCCCACTTCCGGCTCGGTGACTTGGAGTTGATCGATACGCGGCTCTTGGATACTGGCAGCACGGTGCCCATCGTATCCGGCGGCTCATGCATTCACTCGCTTTTTCATCTCGACATGCCATCGGTCACCGTGGTCATCCGCACGCAATCCGACCCTGGCACGGGTCCGCAGTTCACGTATTTGCCTCCGCATGTGGCGCTGGACCCGGTCCGGGACGATGCTTTAACGATGCGGCGCAAGCAACTGCTTGACGCGTTGGAGCGGCTTGGCGATCCGGGTTATCTCGAATTGGTGTTGTCCATGATTGAGGAGCTGGATTTCGAGCGGGGATTTTTTATTTTACAGAATGCAATGCCCCATCTCCGTGGCTTGGATGCGTGGGACGAGGTGTGGGAGGCATTCGCGGCCAAGCATGGCGATCTTGCCAAAAAAATCCTGCCTACGCTTGAAGAAATTGTTCGCCGTGATGGCATTGCCTCGTTGCGTAGTTCCATCGAGTGGGTTGAGCATCGGTTCTTCCTCGCGCTGTTACTCAATGTTCCCAGGCGCACGGAAATCCTAATGCTGGTGGCTCAGCGCGTGTCCGGCGACCCGATCGAGGCAATCCTGCGTTGGGCTGAGGAACTCACGGACGACTCCGAATCGGGAACCTGGATCGTCGACGCGTGCTTCCCGGAGACGGTCGATATTTCGAAAGAATCCCAGCCGCAAGTTTTTGTGTCAGCGCTGCGGCATTATGTAACAGGAGCCCCGCTGAA
>JBDNGG010000406.1:0-1932 GCA_041689405.1 Terrimicrobiaceae bacterium
AGCGAGCATGTCCTGATTGGAGCCCGATTGGTTCTTGGTGTTGCCGTGGGTATCGCGTCGTTTACTGCTCCGCTTTATCTTTCTGAGATCGCACCGCAGGCCGTGCGTGGAGCGCTGATTTCGATGTATCAGCTCATGATTACCATTGGTATTGTAATTGCATTTATGAGCGATACATGGCTTGCAAGCTACGCGATGTTCGATGGTGTCACCGGCGGCCACTGGCGCATCATGCTCGGGATCATTGCAATCCCAGCCGTGCTCATGTTTTTCGGGATGCTGATGCTGCCGGAGAGTCCGCGCTGGCTGATTTTAAATGGCTTCAAAGAGCGCGCGATCCTCGCATTCCGGCGCCTGCACCTCGACGACGCGGAGATTGCCGCCGAATTGTTGGAAATCGAGGAGAGCATGAAAATCAAACAGAATGGATGGGCCATGCTGCGCGAAAACCCGAATTTCCGGCGAGCAATCGGCCTCGGCGTCGGACTCCAAATCATCCAGCAGCTTACAGGTATTAATGTTATCATGTATTACGCGCCGCGAATATTTGAAGCGGCAGGCTTCCGATCCACCGAGCAGGAAATGTGGGGGACGGTAGTCATCGGCATCACCAACGTGCTTGCCACATTCATTGCGATTGCGTTCGTGGACAAACTCGGTCGCAAGCCGATCATGTATGCGGGTTTTATCACCATGGGGGCCGCTATGCTGACCGTAGGCACGTTGTTTAATATGGGAGCGGATCAGAATCCCTCGCTGGCATATCCGACGATCATTGCCCTCCTTGTTTTTGTCATTGGCTTCGCGATGAGCGCAGGCCCGATCATCTGGGTAATTTGTTCGGAGATCTATCCGCTGGCCGGACGTGATCTTGGGATCACGTTCAGCACCGGCACAAACTGGATTACCAATGCAATTGTCGGGATGACATTTCTTTCGATGCTTGGGTCATTTGGAACGGGAAATACGTTTCTCTTATATGGAGCATTAAATGTGATCTTCATCGCATTCTTCCTCTTGTTTGTCCCAGAAACCAAAGGGGTTTCATTGGAAAAAATCGAATCCAATCTACTTTCTGGAAAACCCCTCCGACAGATTGGACGCAGCAAAGTCTAGCTGACGTTATATTTTAACTGCGAAGGGTTCTGTAAGCGGGAGATGCAAAGATCCAGTGAAAAAAGGCAAAGGGGACAAAGGGGTCAGTCATTTTTTATTATATTCCTAATGAGCAAAGGGACAAAGGGGTCAGTCATTTTTTATTATATTCCTAATGAGAATGAACGAGAAGGCGAGACAAGTGCGGATCGCGGTTGAAGGAGCGATGTATCACGGGATGGTGCGCGGGGGGATCGGCAGGGGCTGCTGGAGAAGTTTGATTCGTTCTCTGCGGGCGCGGACTCAAGTAACAAAAAATTCAGGTGTCATGGCGAAGCCGATGCAGAGCGTTTGATCCGGATGGATATGGAGTGCCTGGGCCTTGACGATCTCGGCGGCCATCCGAAGGGGAGTTCCGTGAAAATCGCGCTGGCGGTATTACTCAGAAGCCGGCCTGTTGGCACAAGTCTTTAGGATGCCCGGAGATTGCAGATGGGCGATCCCAGCAGCGTGAGTCGATACTGTGCAGAGGCCGGAAGCCGGGAGGATGTGCGAAAGATCAGAAAACGGCTAATAAAAGTAGCAAGCAAGAACTGATACCTTTTCATTTACGAGGTATCTTTTCCGGGATGCTGATACCACAGCCGCTGGGAGCCATAGAGATAAATTCCGGAGGTTCCATTTTCTGAAATGCCATTCGGTCCGTTGAGCTGTCCCGTTTGGTCCCAATAGCCTACCGCAATTTTTCCGGGTTGTTTGTTGGGACCAACGCGCCAGGTAAGTCCGGTTTCCCAGATATTGAAGTAGTAACCATTGAAATGCGGTCCTGTCAGGCCC
>JBDNGG010000407.1:0-2906 GCA_041689405.1 Terrimicrobiaceae bacterium
CCTCATCGGTTTGCGCAGCCGCTCCGAGGCCACCAGTACTATCGTCCTCGCGACAGAACCCGGCTTGGACCAAAATCTGGAGTTTGCTGATCCTGAGAATCTTGATTTCCGGCTCCAGTCAACTTCGAGGTTTCGCGGAAATAGGGAGAACTGCACCGACCTCGGTCCGTACCAGTTTCTGCCGAATGTCTATTAGGGGAAATCAGACGGCAAGGATGCGTCCGAAGGATTATTCATTTCCACCGCTTGGAAAACGCTGGAGAATGCACTGCGGAAGCTGAAACCGGACCAAACGCTGTATCTCGATGCGGGAGTCTATGAGTTCTCAGGGAAACTGACTCTGGCCGAAGGGGTGGCAATTCGCGGTCGGACTAATGGCAAAGTAGTCATCAAGGGAGAATTAATTATCGATCAAACGAAAGACCCCAAATTCGAGGGCCTTATTTTCGATGGAACTCTTACGCTGAACAGCGCGACCAATGCTCACTTCAAGAACTGCACCTTTGCCTCCTCCGGACCTGTGAGTTTGCGAGTCGCATCCAGCAATGGATTGATGGTTACGCACTCCCTCTTCGACGGATTTACCGAAAGCGGACTCTCCCTTGAAAACAGTGAGAACGCATTTCTGAGCAGTAATATTTATCAAAACGCGAAAGGAACGGCCGTTCGGCAGGACGTAAAATCGTCCATCCTCTATTCCGATTATAACGGGTATCAGAATCCACTGCTGGCACGCCGCATTGAAGAACGGAATCTCCCACTGAGCGACCTGCCCGAGCAGGGACAGGATCGGTATTCGCGTTCAATCGACGAACCCGACATCGTCGGGCTAACGGGCGGGCGCCTAGGAACTCCGCTCGGACCTTATGTCGAAAAATCACTGGCGTGGCAACCCGTGCGGGTGACGCCTCCGGTGATGCATTCGGTAAGTACAACCACGGCCAATTTCGAATGGCGCACCACCCAGCCTGCGATTTTCAAAGTGGCCTGGGGAACAACTCCGGAATGTGAAAGTTCCACCACACTTGAAGTCGATAATTTTGCGACGTTCAGTCTTTCAGATCTTGCTCCGGGACAAACCTACTACTTCAAGATCGCCGAAGTATCTCCTCCGCCGGCCTTCCCGGGATCCGATTTCAGGGTTAAGGGAATGGACCCCAAACCCATTACCTTCGAAACTCCTGCGGAAGATCGCGCGGTCAAGACGTGGCACGTCGCGGTCAAGGGGGACGATGCGAATACGGGCGAATCCATGGACGCCGCCTGGAAGACGCTCCGTCAGGCCGCAGAGAAGGTGGGGCCGGGCGATACTGTCATTGTCCATGAAGGAACCTACAACGAGAGCGTTCGCCTAAAGGCCACCGGAACCAAGGAGCGTCCCATCACGTTTCGTAGTGCTCCCGGTGCCAAGGTAACTATCGAAGGAGGGAATCAAACTCTGGAAACCGCCTTCACACTTCACGACAAATCTCACATTCGGGTGGACGGCTTTCATTTCAGCAAGTTTGGACTGGACAAGGGGATCTCCAGTTGGCAGATAACTTTTAGTAAAGGCGTCTTTGATATCTATGCGAGTGATGACGTGCAAATTACCCGCTGCTTAAGCGATGGGCGCTCGGGCGGCGCGCCTTTTGCACCTCCTTTTATCAAGACCTACAAGGCGAAAGACATCCTCATTGAGAATTGTGTCATCACCGGTGGATTCAACGCAATGATGATCAGTGACACCGAGAACTTTCGGCTGCACAATTCGGTCCTGATCCATCCGCTGATCCACGCGGCCCATATTGAGGGGAGCAACATCGAGATCAAGAACAGCATCATCGCCGATAACAAGAGGAGTAAGGTAAAGACCGCACTTATCTATGTTTCCAGCGCCGAGAGCTTCGTCGAAGCGAACAACTGCTTTTTGTTTCGATTGCCGGACGACGAAAAAAAATTCCTCAAATACGGTTCGTGGGAATCGACACCCGTGCGGGCGGGCTTGAAGGAATTCTATCAGAATGTGGGCCGTCCCCCGAGTAATTCGATCGTAGCAGATCCTCAGTTCGCTCGTCTTGAAGGCACGGAAAGCACGGGTTTCGCCGGGGACCTCATGATGGGGGCTGGAGAGATGAACTTTAGCGATTTCTTCATTAAAAATGAAGAGGTCAAGAGTCGAAATATTGGATTGAACGAGGGGGCGTTTTCGGAGTTCTGGATGCCTGACCCCAGCCGATGATACGGGCCTCATCAATTCCTGGTGCCTCGTCCTGATTGCTGCCAAATGCGGACATTCGGCAGGCCGTCGATGTTGCCGCAAACGCCATCATTTTTCACCGTGAGCTTCATCGACACCATCTGACCCCGGGTAGTCTTTATGCGGCTAATAACAATTTCGCTGTCCGATTTATTTCTCTGCTGCTGCCTGCCTTTGCGGGACTTGCGGCTCAGAGCAAAAGGACGAAGTTTGCCATTCCGGCCGGGCGCATTTCTGATGGCAAACCAACGCCCTGCTCCTACTTCTATCCTTGAAGTGGCGTCTTTGCACTTTGAGGAGATCCACTCCTTCTCCGCAACGCGGAAGCTTAAGCCATTAAGAGGGCTCTACCCCCAGGGCTTCGGCGGCATTGTTCCAAAAGACGTTCTCGATTTCCATGGTTCCCCACCCCGCGATTTCCGCTGCATGCTTCATTGAGAGCAGTTGCTCGTAAACCGCGAGAATGGGACGATCTTTGCAATGGGGAAATTTGAGGTCCATCACGTCGGTTCTCACAGCCTGCCACGCCCTGCCAAAGGCCGTGTATTGGCCCGGCCAATAGGTGGCATTCACTCCGTCCGTCCCAAAAAAGATGCGTCGCGGATTCTCTCCTGAAAACAGAGTGATCAAGGGGCGGACGTCGGTCACTGCGGAAACGTCGTACCAA
>JBDNGG010000408.1:0-2391 GCA_041689405.1 Terrimicrobiaceae bacterium
CGGCACGCCGTTATTTGGAGCTCTACCCCATCCGCCTGAGCTTCGTGCTGGAGCTGCACCGTATCCTGATGGACAGCGTGCGCGGGCAGAGCAAGACGCCCGGGGCATTCCGCCTCGATCAAAACTGGATCGGAAAGCACGCCTGCACCATGGAAGCGGCCAGCTTCGTGCCGCCGAACCCACTGCGTCTGCCAGACTACCTACAGGACTGGGAAACGTATCTGGATGGTGAAGACGCGGACTTTCTGCTGCAAACCGCCGTGATGCACGCACAGTTTGAGCTTTTGCATCCATTTAAGGATGGCAACGGAAGGATTGGCCGCATTCTGATACCCCTATTTCTCTATCAGAAAAAGGCGCTTTCCCAGCCGATGTTCTACCTCTCCGAGTATCTGGAAACCCACCGGGAGGAATACTACCAACGCCTGAAAGCTATTTCCGCCGAGGGCGATTGGAACGGCTGGATCGCCTTTTTCCTCCAGGCGGTTATTGATCAGGCCAGCCAGAATGGCCGTCGGGTTTCCGCCATTCGCTCACTCTACGATGAGATGAAAATCGCCATCCAGGAAGCCACGCACTCCCAATACACGCTCCACTTGCTGGACTCGATTTTTGGCCGCCCGGTGTTTAAGTCGTCTGATCTGGTGCACAAGCTGTCAGCCGAGTTCGGGGTCCATGAAAAGACCACGCCCAGACTGCTCCGGCAGATGAAACAGGCGGGAATCCTCAAGGAACTCCAGGCGGGCAGCGGTCGGCGCTCGGCTATCCTCGCCTTTCCAAGGCTGATCAACCTAGCGGAGGGGAGGACGGTGCTATGACCGCGTTGCGTAGTCCGCGCACTCCACTATGGGACTTGTGGAGCCTAATCGCGATTTCAGACTCCTCAAAGTTGTTTGCCGCTCACGCAGACTCCACAAGAAAACCGCACCTACGTCCAGATCAGTCCAGCCAGAACGACTCATGAAACTCCACTTTGAGCCCAACCTCGATTACCAGCTCCAGGCCATTGAATCGGTCTGCGATCTCTTCCACGGGCAGGAGACGTGCCGCACCGAGTTCACCGTCACGCATGATGCGGTCGGCGGGGTCCTGATGCCCGGCTTTGAAAACGACCTCGGCATCGGCAACCGCCTGACGCTGCTCGACGACGAATTGCTGGCGAACCTGCACGCGATCCAGCTCCGCAACGGTCTGCCGCCTTCAGCCTCGCTCACGTCCGGCGATTTCACCACGGAGATGGAGACCGGCACGGGCAAAACCTACGTCTATCTGCGCACGGCTTTCGAGCTAAACAAGCGCTACGGTTTTACTAAGTTCGTCATCGTGGTGCCTTCGGTGGCCATCAAAGAGGGCGTGTATAAATCGCTCCAGATTACCGAGGAGCATTTCCGTGCGCTCTACTCCGGCGTGCCCTTCGACTTTTTCATTTACGATTCCGGCAAGCTCGGTCAGGTGCGGAACTTTGCCACCAGCCCGAACATTCAGGTCATGGTGGTGACGGTGCAATCGCTGGTGAGAAAAGACCATGCCGTGGTTTATAAAGATTCGGAGAAAACTGGGGGTGAAAAGCCCATCGCCCTCATTCAAGCGACTCGCCCAATCCTAATCATCGACGAGCCGCAAAGTGTTGACGGCGGAAAGGATGGTAAAGGCAGACAGGCGTTAGCTGAGATGAACCCGCTCTGCACCCTGCGCTACTCCGCTACGCACGCGGACAAACATCACATGGTCTATCGCCTGGATGCCGTGGACGCCTATGAGCGCAAGCTGGTGAAGCAGATCGAAGTGGCGGCGGCCTCCGTGGAAGGCGGCCACAACAAGGCATTTGTGCGAGTGCTTTCCGTGAGTAACAAACGCGGCGTCATCACCGCCAAGGTGGAACTCGACACACAAACCGCCGCCGGCGTGACGCGCAAGGAAGTCACCGTGCAAGACGGCGACAACCTCGAAATGACGACGGGGCGGGCGATTTATGCCGATTGCCGTGTGGGCGAGATTCGAGTGACCAAGGGAGACGAGTTTATGGAACTGCGTTACCCCGGCGGCGAGCAATACCTGCGGCCCGGTCAGGCATACGGCGATGTCGAACCGCTGGCCATCCAGCGTCAGATGATCCAGCGCACGATCAAAGAGCATTTCACCAAGGAACTCCGCCTCGCCCCGCAAGGCATCAAGGTGCTGAGCCTGTTCTTCATTGATGCAGTGGAGAAATACCGTCAATACGACGCCGACGGCAATCAGGTGAAGGGCGACTACGCGCTCATCTTTGAGGAAGAATACCGTCGTCTCGCCAAGCACCCGGATTTCCAGAGCCTATTCAAGGAAGTGGATGTGACGACCGCCGCGCAGGACGTTCACAACGGCTACTTCTCGATTGATAAGAAAGGCGGC
>JBDNGG010000409.1:0-19111 GCA_041689405.1 Terrimicrobiaceae bacterium
CGCGGGTGGCGAGGGTCTTTGGCTTGAATCCGTTGGAGCGGCCCAGGCGGGCATCACAACGTTCGTAGGGCCGGGCGTGGAGGACGGCGGAGCGTTCCTGAACCATGGCCTCGTTGACGAGAAGGCGGAGGCCCTCGGCAAAGCCGGAGGAGCCTTCATCGGTGAGAAATTGCAAAACGGTGGTCAAGAGATCAGAATCAATTTGGTGGGTCATGTGTGTGTTTTTGTTGGATGTGTTTGGATACACCCCAACAGGGACCACACTGGCCCGCTCTATGTGAGCTTGAAGCGCAAGCCCCATCCGGGGCCGGCTGCGTTCGGCTCGCTACGCTCGCCTTCACTCCGCCGGCCCCGGATGGGGCGTTCAGGAGTGAAGTCCAATTACAGAAGAACTTTTACACCCCCCGCCGACCGTGCCCACGCCGAAAAACATCTCAAGGATTTCGTAAAAACCTCCATTGAAAGCCAGCCCAAGCTCGCCCCCTGGGCCGAGGACAGCCACCCGGAGAGCCTCACCGTCTTCGCACTGCCCGAAGCCCGCAGGAAGCGTCTGCGGACCTCCAACGCCTGCGAGAACGTCAACGGCCAGATCAAGAAACGCTCTAGGGTCGTCGGACTCTTCCCGAGCGAGGAATCGCTCCTGAGGCTCGTTACCGGCGTCCTCGTCGAGATCTCCGAAACCTTGGAAACCGGCAAAACTTCCCTCACTCTCAACTAACAGAAACCAAACCGAAAATACAAAACCAACCACCTTCAGAAAAAGTCATCAGCCACTTTTACAGAAAAAACTTCGAGCGGCCTCGGGCAACAATTTGCTGTTTGCAAGGGCATCCGAGAACGCCACATTTGTCAGCTAAATCGGGAACCATCGTGCGAATGTCATAACGCCTATTCCATTTTTTGTGATCCTGATAAACCGTGCAAACAGGTGCATTGTTTTACAGGTCCCGACATCTTGTGAGGGAGCTATGATAATCAACTGATTTAGCTAGGAGGCGAGGCCCGGTTCGGCTTTAATTTGGGGGAAGAGATGTCCAACCAGACGACAGCGGATTTGTGGGTGCAGCTTTGCAGAGATCTGCAAGCACAGCAGGGCAGTTGTGCTGCTGATGAGCGCGCCAATGTGGTTAAAAACTTTCTGGAAGGCGCCAAACAACTTTTCAAAAGCCCATCTGTACGGCTGCGAGATGCAGCGGAAATTGCGGGTGATTGCCTCCTGGGGCTTGGGATGAATAAGGATGCTCTGGCATGCTTTGAAGAAGCGCTTTTGCGCTCCGAAGGGGTGCTTGATGCGCGGGCTCGCATAGCCACTAAGGTGGCCATACTGGCCGAGGGGGATCCGGCCAACCTAAAGCGAGCGTGCGACGCTTACCGGACTGCGATCCAGTGCTTCGTAGCCGCCGGCAACTCCGAACTCCCTACATTGCTCAATAATCTGGCAAGCCTTCAGCTCAAAATGGGAGACTTTAGCGGTGCGGTTGCCAGCTATGAGCGAGCGATCACGACTTCGGGTCGGCTCCATGGAACGTCCGGCATGGAGGTCGCGTTGCTCCGTAGTAATCTTGCCGTCGCATATACCAACCATGGCGACTACGCGACTGCCGAGGGACTACACCTACAGGCGCTCGCGATCCGGGAGGCGAACTTCGGAGCCAACCACCCGGAAGTGGCTTCATCCATGGCAAATCTCGGTGTCGTCTATCACGACAAGGGAGAGTTCCGGAAAGCGGAGAAGTTCTACAAAGGAGCCTTGGATATCCTCAAACGCTTTCGTGAACCCACCGACGCTGAGGTGAAGGGGATTCGTGGGAACTACGAACGGTTGCCACACATCGCGGTGCGCACGCTTTCGACTACGGATCGCATTTAATCTATTCCGTGACTGATCGCTGTGCCCGCACGCCGTGGGGGGGCACAGCGATTATCAGGCGTAAGAACCCTCCACCCGCTCGGCGACATCCCGGTATCCATAGTCCACCTCGTAGATCTGCTTCATGTTGCTTAGATAGCGGTCTTGATCATCCATTTTCTCGTATACGAGGCCAAGATTGTAGACGATTTCCTTTTTGATGGCGTCCATGCCTGTCAGCTCAGCCACTGCTTCTTCGAGCGTGCGGGCGGCAAGGTCGAGCATGCCGCGTTCGACAAAACACTTCCCTAGCAGACTGATTGCACGCAGCCGGACGCTGGGGTTTTGACGCGCTTTTTGAAGATCTTTAATCGCATCTTTATAGTTCCCCGTATTGACGAGGATTTCACCAAGTTCAAAACGGAAGTTGAGATCGGTGGGATTGCGTTCCACCCGACGGCGGGCCTCGTCCAACGAGAACTCAGCCCGAAGGCGTTTGATTTCGGTGAGTTGCTCGATGTAAGGCTTGGTTTCTTCTCCGTCCGGATTGGCGGCGATGAATGCCTGATACTCAGCAATGCTGCTGTCGTATTGTCTGATCTGAAGATCTTTGGCTTTGCGAACGAGCGCCGCATCCGAGTTATTAGTCAATCCTGCCGTGTAGGAATACCAGGTAATGGCATTAGCAATGTCACCTTTTTGCTCATAGAGCTCAGCGATTTTGCGGGCGACGTCGATGGACTCGGGCGTTTCTTCGTACCTTTTGCCGTACTCCGCCAGCTGTTGATCGATCATTTCGTCACTTCGGACGACACGACTCTGCTGCTCCATGGACACCGCGGCCTCTTTGTCTTTGATCAGGTCTCGATAGGTGGCGTCCTGGCGCTCCCATCCACCCTTTTGCATGGAGGCGCGTGCGGATGCATCTTTGCCACCCTTGATCGCTACAAGATCGGCGGGATTGATGTCGACGATACGATTATAGACCTCCACCGCTCGATCGGCGTCGCCCGACTCGGTGTAGTGGCGTGCAAGTTCATGGAGCATTTTTGCGTCTCTCGGGCTCCCTTCCACGATCGTCTCCAGCGCAAATGTGGCGAGTTCTGGTAGGTCAGCAGCTTTTGCGGCATCACGAAGAAGGAGATTTGCCTGTTGATTATAGGGCTCAGATTCCAAGACTTTTTCGATGGCATCAATCGCAGCAAGGGGATCTTTTTTGAGCATTCCTTGGACTTTCATCAGCGAAAATGACGCGGTGGAGATGCCGCTTTTTTTCCCACTGCTTTTAGCGATAGCAGCTTTGCGCATAACCTGTCTTCCGGTGAGGAAGGCGGGCTCCTGCTTTAGTAATGCCTGGGTCAGCTGAATCGTGTAGCCGTAGTTCTTGAGCTGCATCGCGCTCAATGCCTTCAACCATGTCGCCCGGTTGCCCTCAGTAAGTTCCTTTTCTGTCTTAACAGCCATAATTTATATCAAGTGAAGGGGAAAGCGTGACGCATTACCTCATAAAAGTGCATCGTATCTTGTCGTGCTTTCTGATGATTGTCATGAGTTTTCCTTCTCTGACGTCAGGTATGCACCGAGCGACGAACTCATCCGCACTCAAGATCCTGAGGAACTGTTGATAGCCCAGACTGTATTCCGACTTGCCCGAGCGCGGCAGAGAAGGCCAAAGTAGAAATTGGAAACCATGTCCTCTGTTACTAACATCGCCGCGTACAAATTTGCATCGCTCACGGAGCTCAAATCCTTGCGGGAGCAACTCACCCGGTTTTGTAAAAAGCGCACCTTGAAGGGCACGATTTTGCTTAGTCCTGAGGGGATCAATTTATTCGTTGCGGGTGAGGCGGCCGGCATTGATGAACTCGTCGCATTTCTGCACTACGTTCCCGGGCTTGAAGATCTCACTCCGAAAGCGAGTGCAAGTGGGCATCAGCCGTTTACGCGGATGCTGGTGCGGATCAAAAAAGAAATTATCGCATTTGGTGTCGATGGGATCGAACCCGCGCGAAGGACCTCGCCGAAACTTCCTGCGGCCACGCTCAAACAGTGGCTGGACGAGGGGCGGCCATTGACCCTGCTGGATACCCGCAACGACTACGAAGTGAAGCTGGGAACATTCAAAGGGGCGCTCGCGCTGGGCATCGATCACTTCCGGGAGTTTCCGAAGGCCGTGGACGCCTTGCCGGAATCCATGAAGAAACAGCCGATCGTGATGTTTTGCACCGGCGGCATCCGCTGCGAAAAGGCAGGCCCGTTCATGGAACGCGAAGGGTTTGAAAATGTCTACCAACTCGACGGAGGCATTCTCAAATATTTTGAGGAATGCGGGGGAGACCATTACGATGGCGAGTGTTTTGTTTTTGACCAACGTGTGGGAGTGGATCCTGCGCTTCGAGAGAGTGAGTCCGCGCTGTGTTTTGTTTGTCAGGCGCCATTGACGCCCATGAATCAGCGCGATGCGCGGTACAGGCCGGGAGAGTCGTGTCCATATTGCTTTCGATCTCCAGTCGAGGCCCGCGAAGACATCCTCACCCGTCGTCGCGCGCACCTTGTTGCCATTGCGCATCCCCTCCCCGGCAGCACTCCCTGCGGAAATCGAAAACCGGTGCGGATCCCACAAAATTTCGACCGATGCACGCTGTTGGAATTTTTGACGACGGCATTTCCGCATCACTCAGCCGACAGATGGCGCGCTGCGTGCGAAGAGGGTCGTTTTCTTGATGCGCAGGAAACGGTGGCGGGAGCCGACCGGTTGGTTCGCGTGGGTGAGCGGTATTTTCATCTCATGCCGGGCAATATCGAGCCTCCAGTGGACGCAGAGATCGGATTGATATACGAGGATGATGCCTTGGTGATTGTCAACAAGCCCGCTCCCCTACCGGTGCATCCGAGCGGCAGGTTCAACCGGAACACACTACAGCATTTTCTCAGCGTGGTATACGCCCCCGAGCGCCCACGGCCCGCGCATCGCCTCGATGCCAATACCACGGGTGTCATCGTCTGTGCCCGGACGCGGCACTTTGCACGCCTGCTTCAGCCGCAGTTCGAAGCTGGCACCGTGGAGAAGACATATCTGGCGAGGGTGACAGGGCATCCCGCGACAGACGAGTTTTCATGTGCGAGACCGATCAGTGCGACACCGGGATTGCTGGGAACACGCCAAACGGACGACTCAGATGCGGGACTTCCAGCACTTACGCATTTCCGGGTCCTTCATCGCGCCCCAAATGGGACGACATTGGTTGAGGTGCACCCGAAAACGGGCCGAACCAATCAGATCCGCGTGCATCTGTGGTCGCTTGGCATTCCTGTAGCCGGAGATCCGGCATACCTGCCAGACGGTAAGGTCGGCACAGCCATGACTCGAGATCCTGGATCCCCGCCCATGTGCCTGCATGCGCGGGACATCCGTTTTCGGCACCCTGTCAGGGGCGAGGATGTTTCCTTTTCCGCTACGGTCCCGAGCTGGGCAGAGACGGCGACAGTGTCAGGTGTTTAGTGCCCAGCGGATGATGCGCTCCGCATCGTCGAAGATAAATTTCGTGCGACTGCCGAGTTGGACGAGGATGACTTGTCGCCCGCCATACGAGGCGCTTGTTACCAGACAACGCCCTGCCGCAATGGTGTAGCCGGTTTTCATTCCGTTGAAGATCGGGGATCGCGTCAGCAGCTTGTTAGTTGCATCCAAATATTTCGTGCGTCCGTTGTTGAACCGAAATGTGTAGGATGGCAGCAGCATCATCGACCGAAGCTCCGGTTGCCGGTAGGCAAGGAAAGCAATCCGGGCGACATCGCGAGCAGTCGAGAACTGTGCCGCTGGTAGTCCGTGAGGATTTGCAAAATAGCTACTCTCAGCGCCGAGACGAGAGGCTCGAAAGTTCATCGCCTGCATGAACGCCTCGTTGCTTCCCGAGTGATCGCGCGCCAAAGCGGCAGTTGCGTCATTCGAACTCTTCACCATGACTGCCGTAAGCAGCGAGCGTCGCGAGTACTGCTGGCCGGCACGCAGAGAAAGTTTCACCGGCTCGACCTGGGTGTCGCTTGCAGCGATGGTGATCGTCCCGTCGAGTGCGCCCCGCTCTGCAATCAAAAGTGCCGTGAGTAATTTTTGCGTACTCGCCACCTGACGCCGTGAGTTCGCGTTTTTTTCATAGATCGTCCGTCCGGTCACCGCATCGATCAAGATCGCCGAGTCCGCAAATATCGTCGGAGCCATCGAAGGCGTGGGCGCGATGCTCATCGCGATGTTGGGAGCGATGACGGCGGATGCCGGGCGCACCATCGAGGGCGCTGTCGGTGAGGACCGCCGCTCCGGCTCGATGGATTCACAACCAGATAAAACGATCAGTGATAGGACAACGAGCGCATGGGCAGGGCGGAGAAGATTTCGAAAATTCATGTGGCAGAGCCAAGGTAAAGGAGTTTTTGGCAGTCGGAGCGATCAAAAACTCGCACTGCGTGCGAAAATGGCATTGGATTGCGTTTTCTGTTCTATGAATCCCACTACGCAACCGCATCGGCCGATCCCAGTGGGCCGGATTATTTTGATCGTACTCGCTGCCTTGTGCGTGGCTGGTTTGTCGTTCGTTTTTGACGCGCCCGTCCGGGCCGCCATCTTGGAGGCGCAGGGAAAAGGATGGAAAAAATCCGGGGAATACGCATTCCAGGCTGCAGTGAGTAAAAATGGGGATTGGCCGCAACTGATGATTGCTGGCGCTCTGGGTCTCGCCATTGCAAGCGCTACGGGCCGACGGGACTGGCAATGTATTCTCGTGGCAGCCATGATTGCATCCACCTTGGCCGGGATCCTTGTGAATGCGTCGCGGCTCACCACGGGCCGCACCCGCCCTCGCGAAAGCCCAAAAATCGAGGCTGGATGGTACGGGCCTTACCACAAAGGCGAAATCCTGATTGGAAATTCAAAATTCAACGCGTTTCCTTCGGGTCACACGGCAACCGCCGTCGGGTTTGCAACGCCATTTCTATTTGCCAAGCCAGCCCTTGGAGTCGTGCTGCTTGGGATCGCCTTGTTAATCGCATGGTCGCGGATGGCTCTGGGTGCACATAACCTTTCCGACGTGATCGTCTCGATCCTGCTTGCGACCTGGGTGGGCTGGTTCGTGGAGCGCCACCTACGGGTTCATGGTGATCGATATTGGAACCAGATCCGCTCTCGCTACACCGCATGGCAGCAACGACGCCGCGCGTGACTGCAATAGGCATCTGGCTCGCCGCACTACCCGATCGCAAGCGGGCGCTGCCCATCGTGATGGGACTTGTGGCATTGCTATTCGTGATCGCGAATGCCCCGTGGCACCTTGACAACTACGATCAAGCGAAGCAGGCGTATGTCGCGTTCGAGATCGAGCAAACCGGGAACTGGCTCTTCCAAACCACCCCCGCAGGTAAGTCTGCATCCAAGCCGCCACTCATGGGCTGGATATCTGCTGGATTTCGTTTCCTAGGGATTCCGTGGGACTGGGCATTCCGGCTGCCGTCGTTGATTAGCGCTATGGCCATGGCAACGCTGCTTGGATTGGCGGGATGGCGGGTCTTTGGCCGAGCGGGTTGCATGCTCGCATTGGCAGCCTTTGGCCTCAATCTCCTCTCTCCTCGACTGGCAACACTCGTGCGGACGGACATGCTGCTGGCATTCTTTATTTTTGTGCCAGGCTGGATTATTTATTTAAAGCTGCGCACACCATCTCCTTGGACGCTGGGTGAGCGTGTCGCGTTCGGCGCTGCCATGGCGGGGGCTTTGTTGACCAAAGGGCCGGTGATTTATGCATTTCTGCTTCCAGGATTAGTCGCCGCTGTATTTTTGATTAAGGATTCGGATCGGAGGAAAATGTTGTGGAGCGGTTGGCTGCCGTGGATCCTCCCGCTGGCAGTCTTTCTCTGCTGGGGCATTGCCGGGCTTCTTGCCAACAGTGCCTTTTACGAGGATGTGGTCGTCCGCGAGCTTCTCTCCCGCTTTCAGGAAGGTTCACGCAGCGATGAGCGTGCGCAGCCATGGTGGTTTTACTTTCCCCATCTTATTCATAAGTTTGCACCATGGAGCCTGTTCATCGTTGCGGCATTTGTCTTGAGCAAGACGTTGCGCAATACGGTAAAAAGCAGACCGGAATTGCTTTGGTGCGTGCTTTGGGTCGCCGGAGGACTCGTTGTTATGACGCTGATTCCCGCTAAGCGCGTGGATCGGATCTATCCGCTCATCCCACCGCTGAGCTTGCTGGTCGTCGAAATTGCCGTCACGCTGCGCGCGTTAAGGTGGTCGAGAATCACGACCGGCGCATGCGTGGTCGCCAGCGCTGCATTTAGCGGTGGGTATTTTATCGGATTGATTCCGCTATCAATTTCCCAGAATGGCAATGGCGTAGTCGCGTTGGCTGCAGATGTCGACGAGGTAAGAGCTGCCCATCCGGATGTGCCGTTGCATCTCGTTAGAGCCCGTGACGAGGGGCTTTTGATTTACCTTCAGACGCAAAGATTCACGTCCACCAGTGAGTTTGAAAAAACGTGGGATTCCGGATCGCCCGGGTTTTTCCTAATTTCCGACCGCATGCAGGAAAGGTTTTCAGATACACTGGCATCCGGCGAGGTCGTGCTCGAGAGACAATTGATGCACAAAAACGAAAAAGGCTATCGTTTATATAAACGATAGCCCGACCGAGATGTCTTACCGGCGGAGGGGGTCGAACCCACACACACTTACGTGTACCAGATTTTGAGTCTAGCGCGTCTGCCAATTCCGCCACGCCGGCGTTAAGACTGAAAGTTTCCTAAAAACTTCGGATTAAACTAGATTTCGCCCGCCGTGGCAGGGGTGGCGAAAAAATCACTGAGCACTGTTCCCCAACAGATAGGAAACGGTTCCTGTCTGCGGAGAATTCTGCAAAAATGCCACGCGTTTACCTCTCAGCGTAAACTGCTGTTTCAATCCAAATCTGCCCGTCGAACTCTCAACTGCCAAGTTCACATTCAATCTCCGATTACGGCGGCTGTAGAGGCCGGTTCCTGACTGCACAATAACACCGTCCACGCTGGTATATGTGTCTGCCGTGCCATTGGCGCGGAGGACCGTCTGCGACATGACATTCTGCCCGTTAATCAATTGCACCGAGACCAAACGGAGATTACCCGCCCCTCTGGAGATCGTGAGCAAAGTTGGAACTTGTTGTCCATTTGTGGCGCTGAAAGAAGTGGCCTGAATCCCTGCATACGCACCAGTGATCTTATATGGAAACGTGCGCTCCGCGTTTGCGAACTGCGATGAAACAAGAACAAGTGCCGCTCCGACACAAAGTTTGGTAAGGAGAGAATTTTTCATGGATTTGTTAGGGCTGTGATCTGAATTTCTGTGCTTTGCTACATAAAACTCTGACAAAAGCGATGTCCATTGAAAAATGAGAAAAAACCTGTTACGGCCGATTTAGTGCTGCGACTATCCATCGCCGGTTTTCGAAGATTACCATGGCTGAAGTGCTCTGGGAGGGCCGAGAATCTCCCGAATAACGACGGCACGCCGCATGCCCTCTTTTTCTGTTAGGATGCCGGTGACGAGGCCCCTAGCGGATGAAGACTCCGAAACAGTGACCATGGCCGCCGTGGAGCGTGCGCGGATTCTCGCGGGCGGCGCTGGCGAGGATGTCGGGCCCGGGTGGAGGCGTTGCTCCAGATCTGTCTGGAGTTTATGTCGGGAGTCGCGCTTAGGCGCTGACTTCTCAGGTCGCCATGCCGTGGCGCTTTCGGTGGGAGGCAATGCGGGCGGGGCTGCGGTCGGTCTCGGCGGCAAGGCATCGTCCGGCAATCCCAGCGCATCAAGAAACTTGCGTGTTTGATCCATGGGATCAAAGCGGGTTTCTCTCTGGTCTTCCGGCGCTGAGGTGCCGGGATGAATCGACTCTCCGAGGGCTTGTTCGGCCTTACGTTTTTCGCGATGCGCAGCCGACTTCTGGAGGATCCAGTTAACCAGGCTGATTGCAGCTATGATTAAAAGGAGGACGAATTGTTCCATTAGTGAGGAATGGGTGAGGGTCCGTTTAGACGGACATTGTTAGGATCCAGCGCCCGCGCCTTTGTCAGGGGATGCGATCGAATGCCGCATGTCGGTATCAGACTGGATGTTTTTCATCTTCATGTAGTCCATGATCCCGAGGTTACCCTTCCGGAATGCTTCAGCCATTGCTTCAGGCACGAGCGCTTCTGCTTCCACTACTTTTGCGCGCATCTCCTGCACCCGGGCTTTCATTTCCTGCTCGGACGCCACGGCTGCAGCCCGGCGCATTTCAGCTTTGGCTTGTGCCACGACCTTATCGGCTTCGGCCTGTTCCTGCTGAAGTTTGGCGCCCACATTTTCGCCGATGTCGATATCTGCGATATCAACAGAAAGGATTTCGAACGCCGTTCCACTATCAAGGCCTTTTTGAAGGACCTGCTTTGAAATCCGGTCCGGATTTTCCAGCACTTCTTTGTAGGAGGAAGCAGAGCCAATCGAAGTCACGATACCTTCGCCCACGCGCGCAATAATCGTCTCTTCCGTCGCTCCACCAACAAACCGGTCGAGATTGGATCGAACCGTGACCCGGGCGCGAGCGCGCACTCCGATACCGTCACGCGCCACCGCGTCGATGGTCATTTTTCCAGAGGCGGGATTTGGGCAGTCGATCACTTTGGGATTGATACTGGTCCGGACAGCCTCGAGCACGGTTTTGGTGGTGCCTTTGGTTGCGAGATCGATTGCACAGGCGCGATTAAAGTCCAAGGGAATCCCTGCTTTATCAGCAGCGATCAATGCAAGAATAACGTTGGTCACATTTCCACCCGCTAGAAAATGCGCTTCGAGTTCATCGGTATCGAGGTTGATCCCTGCTTTGAGCGCGGTAATCCGGCTGTCCACGATCAAACCTACGGGCACCCGCCTCAGACGCATTCCAATGAGCTTGGAAAATCCCACCGGCGCATCAGCAATTTTAGCACGGAGCCAGACGCCGAAAAAGTTGATAAAAACGATCAGGAGGATCAGCGCTAGGACCAGAAGGACGCCGAAAACGATGGAGACGATGATGGAGCTCATAGGATAAAAGATTGGTTTCGCACAGAAGCTAGCGCAGAACGAAGGGAACGCCTAAGAATTTTTGCGAACGACGATCCGGGTCCCCTCTACCAATACGACGGAAATGCTTGCACCACTGGAAATAAAGCCCGTGTCAGCGAGCACATCATATCTACAGGCATTGATCAATGCCCGCCCCGACGGGCGGAGATCCGTCGTCGTGACGCCGGATTTACCCACGAGCGCATCCACCGAGGGCAAGTCGTCACCAGATGGCAAGTGTGTTCCAAGTGTGAGGTTGCGGCCCATGGAGGTTTTTTGAAAATACTTCATCCATGCGACAAACATCAGAATCGAGACGCTCCCAATGCCGGCGAAAATCATTGATCCCTCGAGCGGCCCGTATTCGATATATCCCACCACGATTGCCCCAACTAAGAGCGTCGCTCCAATCAGACCTAAAATCATTCCAGGCAGAAACATCTCCGCCAGCACAAGGAACAGACCGAGAAGGGAGAGAGTGATAATGGTGGACATGATGAGAAAAAAATCCTTATTGGCGATCTATCGGGTGGGCGTCGGCGTTGCTTCGGCATCTTCGCGGCCGATCGTACGCTCCCCGGTGAGCACTTCTTCAACGGTGCCGACCACGCGCACCGACACGTCCAGGGTACGTTCCGCAGCATTGCCTGCGGTGCGGGAAACAAATCCTAGAACGCCCCCCATCGGTTTACGACCTGCTTTGGTGCCTGGTCTCGAGGCTGGCTCCGGAGTGCGTGCCTGCGTTGGACGTTCGCTCTCAGTGATGATTCGTGCATCAGCATCTAATTGGAGCGGCTGGATAAGCTTTCCATCCACAGCCGAGATCCGCATATTTCCAACGGGGGCGCCCATATGGTCAAATAGGCGCAAGTCCCAGACAGGGCCACTCGTGGAGGCATCTGTGCGAAGGACGTAATCGACTGAGTTAAAGCCGGCACGCATCCGCTCGGCCTGCGACTGCGCGAGTTTGAATGCTCCATCGCTGTCGAGATTTAAGCGGGCAAAATCCAGCGCAGCTGTATTTTCTTCGCCGCTATATTGACGCAACGGAGTCCGCTCGGAACGGATGTCGGCAGATGCAATGATAAATTCGCGAATTCCCGATCGGGCGTCCGCGTCTTTCATGAGGATCGTCCACGCCTGAGGCTGGGGCATACCGGTCTCGCCACGCACCTCGAGCAATTGGCTCATGACGGCCTGACCACGGGTCTTCTGGATCGTGCGCAATGCTTCGTATGCGGTGGTTGCATGAGCCGCGCCAGCCGCCATGCAAGAAAGAAGAAGAATGCTGATCGTTGCTCGTTTCACTTCCAGCGAGTGTCGCGACTTCCTGAGGGATATCCAGTGGAATCTTCACGCTCGATTTTTTTGAATGCCGCTGATACCGTCCCAGACCGTGCCATCTGAAGTTGAATCCCTCCAAAAGTCGCTGCGGATCTACCGGGGGTTGGTCGAAGTGAGCGGGCTGATCAATTCGATCACAGACTTCGACGAACTCCTTCGGGCAATCCTCGCTGTCGCCCGGCGGGTGATGCAGGCGGAAGCATCCTCGCTTTTTCTTACGGATGATGCATCGGGAGGATTGAACCTCGTCATGTCGTCACGGGCAGATGACGAATTCGTGCATCCGCAGATCCTCGTGCCGCGCGGCCAGGGGATCTCGGGTTGGGTGTTGGAGCAGGAGAAAAGCCTACTCATTCCGGACGCCTATGCTGATTCCCGGTTCTTCCGGGATGCGGATAAAAAAAGCGGATTCCGAACCCGATCGATCCTTTGCTCCCCGTTGCAGCAGGATGGAGCTGTGATTGGCGTGATTCAGGTATTGAATCCGACGGATAGCGATGCATTTGACGAACAGGATTTGGAAGCATTTGAAGCTTATTCAAGCCTCATCGCCACGGCCATTGATAAGCTCCGCTTCATCGAGCGCATGCGGGAGCAGGAACGTGTGCAGCGGGATGTCCAGATTGCATCGGAGATCCAACAAGAGCTGCTCTCCCGTGCAGTACCGGAATCACTGCCAGGATACGAATTTGCCAGCCATTACAAGCCTGCGCAGAATGTCGGAGGGGATTTTTTTCTTGTCTTACCGCGGGAGGATGACTCGGTATTTTTTGCTATTGGCGATGTGTCAGGCAAGGGGATTTCCGCATCGTTGCTCATGGCTCAGACGCTGAGTGCGATGCAATTTGTGTTTGCGACCACGGAATCGCCGGCCGATGCCCTCGCGCTGCTGAATCGCAACGCCGAGACCCAGCTCGTGCGCGGGATGTTCGTTACTCTGTTGGTCGGACGCATGAAAAAGGACAGCGGCACACTGCTGCTTTCCAGTGCCGGGCACTGTCGTCCATGGATCCTGCGAAAAAACGGAACCTGCGAGGAAATCCAGACGGCAGGTGCACTACCTATCGGGATCATGCCCGATATCGCGTACGCGCAGATCGAAACGCCGTTTGAGCTTGGCGACCTCTGGGTGTCATTTACCGACGGGCTCACCGAATCCCGTAGTCCGCACACCGGCGGATTTTTTGAGGAAAAGCTAAACGAGATACTCTCCACCGAGGCGCCCGATGCGACAGCGGTGATCCGGCGCTTGGTGCAGGCGGAGGAGGAATTTCGTGATGGCGATGACCCGCGGGATGACCTGACCTTGCTTGCGGGAGGATTTCGTTGAATCGATGCCTCGAATTCAAAAGCGATACCGGACTACTCGCCGACATGCGGCACGAAGTCCGGGAGTTTTTGGCAACTACGACGCTTGATGAAATGCAAGCTGAGCTGATCGTTCTCGCGCTCGACGAAGCTTGCACAAACATCATTCGGCACGCATACGACGGACGTCGCGACTGCCCGATTCAAATCACCCTGGATTCCGATCCCGAGCAGCTTCGATGCATGATCCGCGACTATGGTAAATGCTGTGATCTCAAAAAAATCCAGGGTCGGGAGCTGGACGATTTCCGTCCCGGAGGGCTCGGTGTCAGGATCATGAAGACCGCGTTTGATGAAGTAAATTACCAGCCATGCGACAAGGGAACCGAACTAGTGATGGTGAAAAATCTTCCACAGATTTCCCCAAGCAAGGCATCGACGCGCAAGGAATAGGTGGGAATCAATAGATCGATTCCTTGGTTCTCTTCTTCGAGACCTCTGGCTCCTCACCGAGAAAATCGTAGTTATCCGAAATCCAGAACATAAACCGCCGGACCGATCCGATGGCCCATGGCGTGAGTCGGTCGAACCGCTGCGAGCCCTCAAGAAACAACCAAAGCCGCGAAGTCGCCAGCGCGAGTGAGAGAATTGCAACCACCCCGCACACCCATCCGGTCACTGCGCCGATCTGGAGCGATAGTGCGGCGGGGAAGATGATGGCTGCCGGCCACGCAGCCAGTGTGATGAGCAGGAAGATTATCATCTCCCGCTGTAGTCGAGCCGCTCGGGTTGGCCAATAAAATCGCTCTGGTGGCAGGAATTTCCGTGCTGTCTTCAAAAACTCCAGCTGGTAGATTCGGAGGAGCCGCCCGTAGGAGAGGAGGGCAAGCACCGGGACGGACACCGCCGCTGCAACCAGCGTGGGAAATGCCTCGAGCGTTGACAAAAACTCGAACAGACTCACAACGCCCCAGCCGAGCAGAGCGAGAAATATTAGCAGTTCGACCATGGGATTTTTTATAACCTCGACGACTGCGGTCTGAGTGCAAGCGGTTACTCTCGCGCGAGGCCCTCAATTTCATGCACCACGGCGTCAAATGCGGTGCATCGGTCAGGCGCCGCCATGATTGGTCGGCCAATCACGAGCCAGTCCGCGCCCGCCTCCACTGCGTCCGCAGGTGTCATGATGCGCTTTTGATCTCCGGCATCGCTTCCCAACGGCCGCACGCCGGGCGTGACTAAAGCGATCTTCGTTCCCAACGTTGCACGAATGGCTACGATTTCCAGTGGGCTGCACACCAATCCTCGTAGTCCGGCCAGCTCCGCTTGGGTTGCAAGCCTCAGCACCTGATCTGCTGGATCCACATCCAACCCCACGGCGGCAAGCGTGGCGCGATCCGTGCTTGTCAACACCGTGACTCCGAGCACCAGAACATCAGATTTTGCAGCAGCTTCTACGGCGGCCTCCATCATTTCCGGGCCGCCGGATGTGTGAATCGTGAGCATCCGCACCCCAAGTTCGCAAGCGGAGCGGACTCCAGCAGCCACGGTATTTGGGATGTCGTGAAATTTGAGGTCTAAGAAAACTGAGAACCCAAGACTTGCCGCCTCCTGAACGATCTGCGGGCCTTCCCGGGTGAATAATTCCATTCCGATTTTGCACCACACCGCCCGCCCGGCAAGCTCTCGCAATGCTCCAAGGGCGAGGTCGCGTGTTGGAACGTCGAGGGCTATGATGATTTTTTCTCTCGCGGTCATTGGTAGTTCTCGGCTTGTGTGGTCGTGATGAAGCTATCTGCTCCCGCGAAAGTCAACCTTTCCCTCCGCGTGCTCCGGAAGCGCACTGACGGCTACCACGATGTGGAATCGCTCATGGCGCCGCTCTCGCTATGCGACACCGTCGAAATCGATCTTCATCCGGGAGCCGAAAATTTTTCTTTAACATGCAGCGATCTCACCCTGCCCAGCGACGCCTCGAACCTCGCGATCATAGCAGCGCGGGAGTTTTCTTCTGCCACGGGAGTTCCCGTAGGTGGACAAATCTATCTCGACAAAGTCATTCCACATGGGGCGGGTCTCGGCGGCGGGAGCAGCGATGCAGCAGCCGTAATTCGTGGGTTGAATGTCCTCACCGGCCTGCACTTGTGTTCGGAAAAGTTAGAGGAGATTGCTGCGGGCGTTGGATCAGACGTGCCGTTTTTTATTCGTGGCGGGGCAGCTTGGGTTCGCGGTCGCGGCGAGCGGATCGAGCCCTGCGAACTGCCCCGGCAGTTTTTTCTTGTACTTATCAAGCCGCCTTTTGGGGTGTCCACCGCATGGGCATACGCCGCCTGGGCGAATTCAAAGAACGGTGTGGATACGCCCCTATCGACGGTTTTTGGCGGCGTGCAGTGGATGAACGATTTGGAGGTTCCTGTCTTTCGTAAATTCCTGCTCCTCCCGGTGCTTAATCAATGGTTGAACGAGCAACCGGAAACCTGCATCGCGCGGATGGCAGGTTCGGGTTCCACGGTATTTGCAGCGTGTTCTACACCCGCAGATGCCGAATCGCTAAGCGTCCGAGCGACCGCCTACCTCGGGAAAACATTTAAGATTTTCACCGCTTCCACGATCAGCTAGTTATAGACACACCGCTCGGCGCTGTCGCCTACGTGGCACCGAAAGTAAATCCCTGCAGCCACATCCCACCGGAACTGAGCCGGGGGCCGTCCGCATCGGCTCGTTCTTCGGTGTTGGTTTGAGAGCCGACGCGAACATCGCCGGAATAGATTCCACCACGGTCCACGGTCAAAGCACGCGTCTCAACCTCCCCCAGCAGAATCCCATGTTTTGCGATGCGCAAACTCCCGGTGCATACAACATCCCCAACCACGCGGCCACGAATCACGCCGTCACCAATCACCGCTGTGTAGGCCAGTTGGATATTAGCGCCACGATCCACGAGCAGAGAGACGGCGTGGATCTGCGCCTTGCATTGGTCCAAGCCGCCTAGACGTAACAGCCCAATACACTCGATCCGCCCGGAAATACGGCCATCGATTTGTGCGGAGGCACATTGGACACGAGTCGAATTTAGAAAACCTTTCCGCGTCACCAACAATCGCCCGTGTGTGCTGACCTCCCGGGTCGAATGAGCCGAAATTTCCACATCCATGTAGGACATCAGCGAACCGCATCGTCGGCAGGGTGCTTCTAACGCTCCATAATGCGCCCCCTGGATGTGCCCGCAAGCGTGACAGGCAACGCGGCGATCTTTGACTTTGCGGGAGGCTCTGGAGGCTGGGACTTGGACTGGGGAAACGGTGACCACTGGCGGGTGCTGCCCCGGCAAAAAGTGGCTATAACACGCCCGGCAATATGTCGATATCACACCTCGCGGCTCTAATTGCTTCGCACCACAATGCGGGCATACCACTTCATTCGAGCGGTGGTGGCCAAACATGATCAGATTCCTTGCGGTCTAAAACACCGCTCTTTCGTATTAGGCGCTGGTTGACGAAGTGGCTGGTGCAACGGGCTTGGCAATTACACTGGTCCGAGCATGTTCAGCAGACTTCAAAGCAGCACGGTTTGGCGTGACCTCGGATTTTCCGATAAATGTGGCACCTTCTTCGATCACAATGCGTGAAGCAGTGAGATCACCGGTCAGTTGCGAACTCGCCTTCAACTCCGCACGCTCCGTCACGGTAATGTTGCCCAGCACGGTGCCGTGGACTGTAACCGATTTGGTTTTCACTTCACCACGGACTTCCGCGTTTTTACCGATAACGAGTGAGCCTTCCGAATGGATTTCACCATCGATCTTTCCGTCGAAAATTAATTCGCTCTCGAACTTGATGGTGCCTTGGATCTCAACATCATTGGCGAGGACGTTTTTCGATGAACCACCGGCTGTGCTTTCCGGAACAAGACCGGACGTCATTTTGTTTAAATTCATAACTTGGGAGCAACCTAGCTTTCCCGGAGCCTCTGTCAATTCTTCTCACTGTTCTGCACGTGGAAATTCGACATGGCACCCGGCAGCAGATCCACATCACGATTTCAATCAATCCGCTTCGGGTGGCAGCATATCGGCGACGCGATCAAATTTTAGCGTGAGGCGTTCGGCGTTGGGAGTGCTCAGGACCAGGGTGCGGGAATCGGGTAGCGATAGAGTGGCCGCATTTACGTTCGGGATGGAGCGCTGGCGGGTTATTTCACCTGGCGTGAGTGTCTGGATCTCACTCGTTTTAGTGACACGCAGAATGAGCCCTCCGGCATAGACTGGCTCCAAGGTGGCGTGCATTTCGAGAGTTTTTCCTGAATCGCCGTCAGAAGTGAGAACCCACTCCGGACGGAACTCGGGGGCACATCCTCTGACTACCAGCAGTCGCCGCCCATCCCCGACAAACACAGCACCGGAGACGAATGACTGCACCCAGCGATGGCGATCATTTTCCGTGCGCAGATCCCGAGTCGAAATCCACTGGGCACGCAGATTTTCCATTGTTTCGATGGAGGCACGGATCGATTGATAGGCTGCCGTGGCAGCCGCAGATCCGGCGAGGATGCCAATACCGGGATCTGGCAACTCGCGCCCTCGTAACTCGGGGAGGCCCTCGATGATCTGAGGCGTCGGCGTCCAGGCAATTTTCAGCTGCGTGGCAAGCTGCTCACCCTTCGTCATCACAAGGTCGAGAATTAACGTGTCGGTGGAAACCCCTGCACGCACGCGGATGATTTCTTCGTGGATTGGATCGTCCGGGTGTAGTTCGGAGGTAGCCCATGTGGCAACATCGTCAATTTCCCGCGCGAGAAGATTTCCGCGTGGCGTTGCCAGCAAGCGATGGACAAAATATCGATTATCGCTCAGCCGGTAATAGACGGGAATTTCTGCCATGCGTGTGCCATCCGGCAGCCATTTGATGACAAATCGAGGGTCAACGGATTCCAGTGTCAGGCCCGGAGGGACCGTGCTTTCAATCAATGCCGTCGCCTCGTCCCGCCGGGAATCGCCACAGCCGACGATGAGTAGCAGCGCGGAAAAGCAACCCGCGTTGAAAAGCACGCGTCGGAAAACGGGCCGTACGGACGTCATTGGAACTCCTTCGTTTTTGGGCGCGGACTTGTGTCTGAGAAATCACCGAGACAATTCACAAGGATATTCAGGGTATCATCAGACGTGGATTCGGACCACGAAAGGCCTCTTAGCTCTTTGTGTCCGGAACAAAAACAGAGAGCCTCTTGCCTTTGAAACGGATGCCATTGAGCTTATCTAAAACGACGGATACCGCATCATCAGCAATGTCCACCAGCGTGTGTTTAGGCTGTATGAAAATGGCACCGATCACACTGCGGTCAAGGTCTGCACCTCCCGCAATGGCACCCACAAAGTCTGCGGGACGTACCTCGTTGATTTTCCCGGCCGTAAAAATGAGCCGCGTCATGCCTGGTTCACTGGAAAAATCGGATGGGTTGTCTCGGCTGTCGCGCCGCGGAGCCCGACTGCTTTCCCGCGAATCGCCCCGATC
>JBDNGG010000410.1:0-2239 GCA_041689405.1 Terrimicrobiaceae bacterium
ACTGCCTCGTCGTGCTGCTGCTGAGAGATCGTCAATGACGTGATCTTGCATCCGTAAGTCGAGGCCGCATGGATGCTAAATCCGCCCCAACCGGTGCCCACTTCGAGCACGTGGTCGGTCGGTCTGAGCTGAAGGCATTGACAAAGCCGGTCGTATTTCCGGATTTGGGCGGCCTGCAAATCCGCATCAGCGGGCTCGAAGAGGGCACTGGAATACGTCATGGTCGGATCCAACCAGAGCTTAAAAAACTCATTACTCAGGTCGTAATGCTCGCTGATATTCCGCCGGCTTGTTGTGAGATCATTGGGGCGGCGCTGATGCAGCAGACGGTTATAAGCGTTCAGTAAGTTCAGCATGGGTGCCTTGGCCCCGCGCTCCGTCTGCATCCCTCCCGCATCCTCGGCATTCAAAATAAACCAGCCGATCACTGCGACGAGATCCGGTGTTTCCCACTCGCCATCGATGTAGGCCTCGCCAAATCCGATCGGCCCGAACAAAACACAGCGCTTGAAGAAGCTTTCACTGCGGATGGTCATGGATGCGCGAAGTCCCTCACGCCCGCCGCCAAAGGTGCGCTTTTCCCCATCTGGAAATGTCAGATCCAAGGTCCCACTTTGGAGCGGCCGGAATGAATCCAGGACGAGTTTTCTAAATACAGCCTTCATGCGGTGGATTGAACCTAATCAATTTCTCCGTGTAATACGAACAAAGTTGCGTCTTGGTGCTGCGGAAATACTCGAATGCGCTTACACCCAAAACTTGCTGCCAGTGCCCCACCCGAGAGCGCGGAAGGATTCTGGTTTCCGGTCGGTGGGTCGGTCGAGGATATCAGACTCCATGAAGATAGCCCGCGACGATCCCGGGGTGGTGAACATTCATCGCGAATTGCTTGCAACAAAGCGCGCGAAGGCACTCAGCGTCTCCGGACTAACGTGATGTTCGATGCCCTCCGCATCAGTGCGCGCGGTCTTCGGCGAAATGCCCAGTGCCTCGAGAAACGTGACGACCGCCTCGTGCCGGGCCTTGCTTTTGATGGCAAGGATGCGCCCGGCGTCGGTCAGGAACATCGAGCGATACGGTTGCGTCGTGACCAGGCCTTCGCGTTGGAGGCGCTGCACCGTGCGGATGACGGTTACATGCGTCACGCCCAACACGCGCGCCAAGTCTGTCGCGCGGGCCTCCCCATGCTCGGCGATCAGGCTCGCGATGGCCTCGACATAATCCTGCGCCCGCTCTTGTGCGTGCTGAGCTCGCGTCCGGCTTTGGATAGCAGCGCTTTCGGCCGCAGTTGGCGCAATTCTGTTTTTGACAGCAGCTGTCTTCGTGGCAGGCGTTTTTTTCGAGGGCATCGGAGGAATTTTGAGGAGGATTGTTGACAGGATTTGTACCGGACGTCTACAAGCATAGACAGTCTGTAGCATACACTACATGAACGAGTATTTACTACACATCTAGTCTGCCCGCAGGCCTCAGTCAAATGCAGTTCGAGCAACTGCCAAATCGAAGTAATGACAAGACATCGACATTCAATCCTGGCCTCGGTGATGGCGGCGGCTTCCCTTGGCACGGCTTTCACCCAAAGCACGGAGCAACTTTTCGACGAACATCGGACCGCAGAGTCCACAACCGGCGTCGGATCTTTCGGGGGTGACAATGCACTCGGCGACTTCGGCGGATTCCGCACGACCCTCGACGACCAAGGAGTCTCTTTCTTCGGTTGCTACGCGGTTGAAGTGTGGGGCAATACGACTGGCGGTCTGAAGCGCGGGGCGGTCTACACGGGCCTCCTCGACTTCGGCGTCGACCTCGATCTTGAAAAGCTCATCGGTTGGGAAGGTGCGACTTTCCGCTCGAGCTGGCTTTGGCTCTCGGGCCGTGATGCGTCCGAGGACTTGGTTGGAAATCTCTTCACGATCTCGAACATCTCCGGATTCAACACCCTGCGGGCTTTCGAGCTGTGGCACGAGCAGTCGTTCGCTGACAATCTGTTCTCCATTCGGATCGGCCAACTAGCGGTTGATGAGGAGTTCATCATTTCGGATACTGCCGGGCTCTTTCTCAACGGAACCTTTGGTTGGCCGGCCATCGCGTCTGAGGCCCTACCGAACGGCGGTCCCGCCTATCCGCTGGCGACGCTTGGCGTTCGCCTGGCCGTCGACCCGACCGCGTGGTACAGCTATCTAGTTGGCGCATATCAGGGCAATCCCTTCGAGGAGAGCGTGAATCGTCATGGCTTCCG
>JBDNGG010000411.1:0-2732 GCA_041689405.1 Terrimicrobiaceae bacterium
AAAAAAACCGCATCGTCTCATCCCGTCAATCATCACAATCGTGTCCATCCTGTTTAGTTCGAAACCCGCATCCGCATCCCATTTCAGCTTTCAGCTTTCAGCTTTGCATCCCCTCCTCCGTGACTCTGTGTGCGATAAATCGCATCGCAACTTCTTCATGTCCTTCATGCCCTTCATGGTGAAACGTATTTCCCTGAAATGTATCTATATGACGGACCGGTCCTTTTTCTCTTCTTGTCAGTGGCACTGGCCTGAGTATTTTTAAGATTATGAGTTCCATCAGCGCTACATTAAGCCCCTCTCCAGACGGGAGTATTCACTTGCCGATTCCTTCTGAGCTGCGCGGGAAATCTAGTCTTCGCGTTGTGGCGTGGATCGAACCCGTCGTGGAAACACTTGAAAAGACCGGTGCCGGCGCATGGGCGGTGCAGGCCTGCGGGATTGCCAAACCTCTACCGCATGAAAGCTCTGATGAAGCTCGATTAGCTTCGCTCCGGAAAAAATTTGTGGGTCGCTAACAAACCGCCATGCGCGTCTTTATCGATACGAACATCCTGCTTGATGTCATTGAATCCCGCGCAGGACTCGTAGAAGAAAGCGTCGCCGTTCTCGCTCGTGCCGAAACACTGCATGCTAAGCTATTTATTGCCTGGCACAGTCTTGCCACGATTTATTATCTCATCAGACGCAGCCGTTCCGAGCAAGCAACCCTAAAGGAAGTTGATCAGATTCTCGCATGGGCGGAAATCGCTCCAGTCGATGGCCTTTCCGCAATACGAGCCCGAAAACTCAATTTTCCGGATTTTGAGGATGCGATGCAATGTGTGTCAGCCGAAAGCTGCCTCGCAGACATCATCATCACGCGGAACACAAAAGACTTTCTCTCGGGTTCGGTTCCGGTGGTTTCTCCATCTGATTTTCTGAATCGCTACCCTGCCCCGTAATCTCTACCACCTTCCCTTCAACGATTGCCCCTCTCAACCATTCAACCGAGAATCGATGCGTTTCCACCATGAAGAACCTGAAGAGCATGAAGGGATTTCTTTAGACAGAATGGACAGAATTTTCAGAATGATACCAATGCGGGGCGTTCGGATGAAATCCGAACGGAGGACCGACGACTCCTTATGCCACTCGCAAACCGGTTTGCAGATGGCCCGATGAGTAGCCGTTCCCGGTGATTTTTCGGATCAAAAATCCCCGCCCGCATCCAGAAACTCAATCACGTATCTCAATTCTGTAAATTCTGTCAAAAAACCGCATCGCATATCCCGTTCATCCTGCAAAATCTTGTCTATCCTGTTTAGTTCGGAATTGATCTTTCAGCTTTCCACTTTCAGCTTTGCATCCCCCTCCGTGCCTCTGTGTGCAATAAATCGCATCGCAACTTCTTCATGTCCTTCATGTCCTCCATGGTAAAACGTATTTCCCTCGATTGTGTCCACAGGACAACTCACCGTTGACATGACGAACTTACATGATATTTTTCAACTATGAACGAAACTATTGTCACCGAGCGCGGCCAAGTTTCTGTGCCTGCAAGCCTGCGCAAGGCTATGGGATTGCACCCTGGCCGGAAACTGCATTGGGAGCAGGTGTCGAATCGGGAAATCCGAGTCTCGCTTCACGAGGAAAAGCCCGCCGGGCCGCTTGCCGTCTTGGGTTATGCCGGCCGATTCCGAAAAATCCCGCCCCGGCCTACCACAGAGTGGATGCGCGAATTGCGGGAGGGTGAATGACTTGGGTAGTCGATACCTGCGTCGTAATTGATGTGCTCGAAAACGACCCCTCCTTCGGCTTGCGCTCGGCAACCTTTCTGGAGCAGAAACTTGGAGAAGGCTTGTCAATCTGCCCCGTAACGTTTGTGGAACTGGCACCTGCGTTTGAAGGAAACCTGGAGGAGCAGGAACGCTTTCTCGAGCAGGCTGGCATCGATTCCCGAACGGGCTGGACTGCGGCAGATACACGATCCGCGCATCAGGCATGGCACCTCCACATCGCCGCCCGGCGTTCCTGCATTCTTCCGAAACGCCCCATCGCCGATTTGTTGATCGGAGCCTACGCATCCAACCGCCGTGGCCTCATCACCCGCAATCCCGGAGATTTCCGCCAGAATTTTTCCGACCTGCAAATTCTCGAGCCTTGATTGCCGAGACCGCAATGTGGTTCCAGTTCTAAATGTTGAATCGGTCAAAGGTTGAACGGTTGAATAGAAATTCAGACCACTGATTGCACGGAAGGTCCTGAGGAACCAGCACCCAACAACCAGCAACCGCAGCTCCCCTCCCCTTTCAGCAATTTACCCAATCAACGCTTCAACCGGGAATTCATGCATTTCCACCATGAAGAGCATGAAGAACATGAAGGGATTTCTTAAGACAGAATGGACAGAATTTTCAGAATGATTCCGATGCGGGGCGTATGAAATCCGAACGGAGGACCGACGACTCCTCTGGCCACTCGCAAACCGGTTTGCAGATGGCCCGATGAGTAGCCGTTCCCGGTGATTTTTCGAATCAAAAAAAACCGCCCGTATTCGAAAATTAAAAATCCCTCACCATCCGCAACCCATCCTGTCAAAAAAAAAAAACCCGCATCGTCTCATCCCGTCAATCATCACAATCGTGTCCATCCTGTTTAGTTCGAAACCCGCATCCGCATCCCATTTCAGCTTTCAGCTTTCAGCTTTGTATCACCCTTCATGGTGAAACGCATTCTCCTGAAATATGTCC
>JBDNGG010000412.1:0-3405 GCA_041689405.1 Terrimicrobiaceae bacterium
CTTTGCTCCACGGCTTTTGCCGCTGAGACCGCCAAGCCTCGCATCTTCGTTTGGAAGACTTATCCGTGGGACAATATGTGCACAGCGACAGCGATCTGGGAAAAGCTCGAGGCGGAAGGGTTTGAGGTCGTGACCGGCGGCCAGATTGAGGTCAACGCTGAGACGCTCGCGAAATTCAATGCCGTAATCGTCACCGATCTTTTCAGCGATCCGAACCTAACGAACAAGGGGCTTCCCGCAGAAATCGAACGCTACGGAAAACTGCTCGACGACTACGTGAAGGCCGGCGGCACGCTCTGGATTTTCGGACGCTCCGTGCACCACATGTCCCACCCGACCGCCACCGATGCGCTCAACAAAATCCTCGCAAGCTGGGGCGCGGAAGTGTTGCCGGAAAACGTCCGGGACGCGGACCGGGAAAAAATCCAGGAGCGCTACATGAAAATGCGCTACGCAAGCACCGGCGAGATCCTCAAAGATGACCTGACTGCCGGCATTGAAAAAATCTGGTATCCCAACGGGGTCATGGTCGGCATCACATCGCCGCTTAAGCTCTCCGACGACTGGAAACCGCTTATCAAGGCATCGGGCTCGGCCACCACGCTCAAGCTCGGCCTCGATGGAAACGCTTATCCCTCCGAACTCGAAAATCAGCCAGGAACCGCTGGCCAAGGGCCGGTGATCGTGGCCACACGAAAGGTTGGCGAAGGGTGGATCATCCTCGCCGGTCTCACCTCGACGGTTCCGTTCTGGGGCTACAAGCACGTCATATGGGAGGACATCGCCACGACCAACGGCATCAACGACCGCTCGGACTGGATGAAGTTCTTTGTCCAATCCCTGAAGATCCCCGCTGCGCAATCCAAGACCGGCGGAGGCGAACTGAAGGTTGCTCCCATCGCCCTCATCGATCCCCAACCGAGCGTCGTCAAGGACTGGGCCGATGCCATGCCCGCCCTCCCCGCCGAGAAGACGTTCAAGGGTGTGATCGGGGCTTCGACCGCGCTCTCCGACGGCAAGGGCACCGTGGCGGATTTCGCGGCCGCCGCCAGAAAGTCCGGCGTGGATTTCATTATCTTCTCCGAGGACCTCAAGACGCTGACCGCAGAGAATTACAAGAAGTTGGTGGAGGAATGCCATGCGGCAACGACGGCTGAGTTCGCGGCCATTCCCGGCATCAAATACCAGGACGTCGATGGCAACCGCCGCATCATCGTCGGCGAGAAATGCTGGCCGAGTGCCAAGCGGCTTTTCCCGCCGGACAAAACGATCTTCGGACCGGTCTGGCTCTACTTTGACTCCGGCTCACCCATGCAGATCTCCTACGATTTCAGTCACGCGAACTATCCGGCCTACGCCAATGTCGGTCTTAATGCCATGGGGGTGCGATCCTACGAGAACGGCGTGCTCTTCGACGACGCGGTTGCCAGCTACCTGGACAACCAGCACCGGGCTGATTGCCTCACGCCGGTCATCGTTAACCTCTCCAAGTCTCCCGAGTCGCTTGCCAACATCAAGGAATGGTATTTCGTGCCCGCCGAAAAAATTGGAGACTTCGTCAAGCTCTTAAACAAATACCCCGGCTGGTATGAGGGCTGGAAGGCAGGCTATGTCTCCGGCGGCCCGGTTGTCCGGCAATGGGCAGGCGTGAACTTGCGGCGAACGGCCGGTGGCCGTTATTACGTTCCCGGCACGGAACGCTGGCGCGTCGCGCTCAAGGCCACGTCCGAGGCCCCGATCACGACCGTGGAAATCCTTGACGGAGAGAATGTCATCCGCACCTATCGGCCGAACACGCCGACCTGCGACATCGTTATTGACGGGCTCCACGACATGCAGCGCGTCCTCATCGCCCGGATCACGGACGCCAACGGACGGCAGGCCATCACCAGCGGACTGACCATCAGCGACACGTTGTTCGAGCAGGGGCAGTGCTCCGACCACCAGAACTTCATGGCCGGGCGGCAAGATTACCGAACCGCGGATGACAAGTTCGTCGGGATGCAGGCGACCGCCATGCTGGCCAAAGCCACCCGGCCAACCGTCGGCAACGTACAGACCAGCGACCCCGCGCTGCTCAATCCCATAGGCGTCGATGGCGGTGCCGGCACCACCTTCGCGCTCTTTTGCCCGATGATGGTGCGCGGCAAGAGCTGGGACGAGTTCCGCTACCCCGTTTTCAAGAACGGCTTCCGCTACGCCTCGCGCGACGCCCTCGTCTTCGACCTGACTTACACGCACCGGATCGGCAACGATTGCGCGCCGTGGCCATCGATTGAGTCCGGCGATCCCTGGAGACGCATGGAACCCGCGCAGCATTTCACCGCCAAAACCACCTGGATCAATTTCCCGCGACGACTCAACAATTTCTCGCCGAGCGTGGTCGAGTTTGAAATGAATTTCCAACGGGCCGTCTCGCTGAGCAAGATCTGCGACCCCGACCAGGGGCGCGCTCTCTTCTGGACGCACCGCCTCGGTTTTCACCATCCGGAGTTCCGTTTCAAGGGTTTGAAAGGCGTTGAATCGTGGGACGAGCCGAAGAGCAACACCTACACCGATACGTTGCCGGCGCTGCTTCTCGGCGCCGCCGAGGGTGAGGCCAGCGCCGGCCAGCAAGATCGTTGCACCGTCCTGCGAACGGGCGATGGCGACACCACCATCAAGGCGGGCGAGGACGCCGCCCATCCCAACACATGGCAGGGCACCATGAAGCCCGGCGAAGCGCTTCTTCTGCATCCGAACCTCGGCGGCTCCGGCGGCTTCTTCCTGCTCAACGGCGATCTGCAAAGCCGCGTGGAACTCGGCTACGACTGGCTCCGCGTCTATCTCGGTCTTTACGATTTGCGGAGCTTCAAAGCGGGAGAGTCCTACAACTCGCGAATCCTCACGCTGCAAGGCCGGCTCGACGACAAAGATCCGGTCGCCGACTGGAAATGGTTCCGCGATACTTGGGGTGTCGCCGGTGGCAAGCCAGCGTATAACCTCAACGCGACAAAGGGAAAAATCCTCGGCACCCAATTCCTGCTGGAATGCCAAGCCGAGAAAGGGCTCGTCGCGCTCTCCATCGGGGAGGCCGCGCTCAGCCAGCGGCTCCCGATCAAAATCAACGGCCTCTCCCCGAATCTGACCGCCGCCATTGTGGATAACACCCGCAAGGAGTGGCTCCCGATTGGTGTTACTGCCATCGAGGCCTATGCCACGCACGACGCTGACAAAGGTGCCAGCGACCTCGTCATCGGCAACATCGTCCAGTGCGACAACCCCGACCTCGTCTGCACCCTGCTCCCCGAGGGCGACAAGTTCGTAATCGACATCCACAACCCGACCGACAAACCCGCATCCGCCACAATCTCCGTCCCCGCCGGGCTCTGGATGATCAAGGCCGGCACGCAAAAATCCACCGTC
>JBDNGG010000413.1:0-4677 GCA_041689405.1 Terrimicrobiaceae bacterium
ATCGCAGCCAAGGGATTTCGTAAAGTGCTTCTGATCACCGACAGCAATATCGGGGCCGGCCTTCCTACCGGAGTGCATGAGACCCCCTGGGGATTTTCTGTGAGGGTACAAGATGGACGCGGCGCCCGCGTCGAAGCTCCCGGCTCTAAAAACCACGCGACGCTGGCAGGCAGCGCCCTGACGATGGACGCAGGCATCCGCAATCTGCACCAATGGCTGAGGCTTCCTTCCGAGCAGATCTGGGCGATGGGAACACTCAATGTAGCTTCGCTACTGGGACTCCATGACCTCGGTCGCATTCAGGCGGGCGCGGCAGCCGACCTTGTGCTTTGGAATGACGATCTCACCGCGCACACCACATGGATCCGCGGCCGAGTAGCTTTCAAACAATAGCCGCTGCCCGCAAAACTCCACCAAGGCCATGGCGATCTTTCGACAACCGGGACTTGGATCAAATCCTCCTTCAGCCGGCGCGCTGTCTTCCACTGTCCTTGAGGTTCCGCTTGAGTTCCTCGGTGAATTCGCCGGACGGTTTGAAATCGTGGATGGAACTGGCGAACTTGAACAACTCGGCGTCCCGAATCCCCGTAAGTTCCGTGAAATCTAAATAGTCCATCCTTTCAGGGAATGGCACCATATTGATATGGCAGCGGATGAGGTCGAACTGTCTCTCTCTCAGCCCGGAAATATCGATGAAGGAATCCCACAGGAAAAACGACTTGTCGAGCAGAGTGCTCTGGACGTATTCAAACCAGAAAAGCAACGGCCCGGCGTATCCGGCTTTTACTGCCTCCCTGTAACCGCGGAGGACGAGCATTGCCGTGGCATAGTGTTCCGGCGATTCGGATATGAGGTGTTGGGTTAGCACAGCCTCCGGCTCTCGCTCGAGGATGAGGTTTTTCACCCGGTTCACCGCTTCCGGATCATCGTAGGCAACCATGATGCAGGGGCGTCCGAGCGTGGCCCCCTTCGGTACCGGGACACCATAACCCTCCAGCACCTTCCGCATGTCCGGTCCCGTGTAATGGCGTTGTGGATGGTCGAGATGAACTGGGACGGTATTCAGCACCGCCGCCCCTGCAGCAGCTTCGCGCTTGCGAATCGGTTCCAGCACGATCGGCTCACATTCCTCTCGCGTGACCGTTAGATCTTTTTCAACGATGTGGAGATGGCCCGACATGTTGTTTGTGGACATCACATAGTCCATTTTGTATCCCATATCGAGATACTTCAGGCATGTGCCGCCGGCGCTGAACTCGATATCATCGGCATGCGCTCCGATACTCATTAGGGATGGTTTAGTCATTGGTTGGTATATCCTTGGATTTTACTGTCGTGATGTTTGCCATCGGTTGGTTTCGCACCAATTACAGAATTTTGGCTGGAAAACGAGGTGGGCACGTTACTCGTCGCGCTCGTATCCAACTTCGTTCAGGGACGAAACAAGGGCCTGATTAAGCAATTTCAACCGCATGGCCACAACAGTAACTTTTTTGTGGCCAGCGGGGGAAAATGCAGATGCAGACCACTGTGATCGAGTGAGCACTAACAACAACTATTGCTGGCGGCTGCGGCTGCGGCGACGGAGTAAGACCATCGCCGTAAGAGCGAATGCCAGAAGCGCACCCCAGGTCGAGGGCTCGGGAACGGCCACGATCAATTGATTGCTGGCGTCGGTGAAAGTGTAGAGGTTTCCCCCGACAAGCCCGCTGAAATTTCCTGATCCTCCACTGGCGAGGGAAGCGCCTCCAATCGTCATCGTGGAAAACGTGCCGGTGATCGCGCTGCCGGAGAACAGAGCATACGTGTCGATGGCGATGCCGGAGAGCGTCAGTTCCAGATTCCCCGCTTTAGTAAACTGTGTGTTCCCTAGGGCAAATGTGGTAAGCCCCGAACTCAAATCCGCCGTTATAGTCAACGCAGTAGGTGCGAACGCTCCTGAACCATTGATTACGGCTCCTTCAGCCAAGGGCAGGCCCCCGGAATAGGATATGCTCGAGCTGTTAGTAAATGTTGCGCCCGATGCCACGGAAACCCCGGCGGTGGAATTGATGCTTCCCGCGCCGCTGACGAGCAAAGTGCCCGCACTCACCGTCGTGATTCCCGCGTAAGAGTTGCTGCCTGTGAGGGTGAGCGTGCCTGCAGTGGTCTTGTTGACGCCAATGCTGCCGCCGAGGTTCGCATTCACCGTGCCGGCCTGCAAATCGTATGCGGCAGTGCTCGTGAGTGTATTGCCGGTTCCGCCCAACGTGCCGCCGGTCTGCTGGTAGCTGGCAACCGATTCGGCACCTGCGATGGTAAGTTGACCGCCAGAAATGGTGAGTGCCTTGCCGCTGCAGGCGTCCGGCAGAGCCTAGCGTCGTCGTGTTACCGCTGACGGCGACCGCTCCACCACCGCCAAGGATGGCGTTCACCGTGCCGCCTTGGAGGGCGTAGCTGGTGCCGGTGAGGTTGCCCGAGCCACCAATGGAACCGCTCGACATCGTCACCGTACCGACAGTCTCATTGAAAGCACCCACATCGAAGGTGCCACCGTTGACCAGCAAGTTGCTCGTATTGGCGATCCGTTCCGATGCGCCAATAGCCAGCGTGCCGCTTCTCACCGTCGTCGTGCCGCTGTAGGTGTTGGTGCCGTTGAGAGTCAGCGTGCCCGCGCCCAGCTTTTCGAGAGTGCCTCCCGCACTTGTGAGATTAGAGGCGTAAGTCACATTCTGGCTATTCGTGTCGATCTTGTAGGCCTGGCTCGCAGCCGTGCTAAAGCGCAAGGAGTAGTCATACTGGTTCGCTGCGCTGTATTGCAACGTGCCTCCGGAAAATGAAATCGCGCCCGCTGCTCTCAGAGGTCCACCGGCCGAAAAATTTCCGGTGACGGATCCGGTTGCAGTGGGGGTTCTATTGATCACGACCTGATTACCAGTGATGCTTTGAATCAATGCGTTTGCGGGAATGCCTGCCGCCGTAAGACCCTGCCCTACGGACAAAATGCTTCCATCGGTTACTGTGACCGTTGTCGAATTGATGGTTGTCGTAACATTTTGGGTCGTCGCATCCCGTTGGGCAGCTCCCAGGCGGAGGACGCCGTCCGCGAGAGAAACGGTGCCGCTGCCGGTGCCAAAAGCATTCAGAGCCACTGTCCCGGTGGTGATTTTTGAAATCGATCCGCTCCCGCCGAACCCGGCATTCACGGTGCCGTTTGACAAAGAAAAGCTGGAAGCGGTGATGAGGCCGGAACCGGCTGGCGCACCGATCACTCCGTTGTTAAGGGTCAGAGCTCCGATTGTCGCGCCAAACGACGAAGTAAACGATCCGCCGTTGATCGTGACAGCGCCTGTATTCAGCAGATTATTGAGTCCTGAAATCATCGATCCGGAATTGATGATGGTTCCCCCGGAGTAGGTATTTACTCCACTCGACTGCAATTGGCCGCCACTCCCCTCTACGGTGAGACTGAAATTCCCGCTTATTATTCCCGCAAGCGCCACAGCTCCATTGGTGCCATTAAATCCCGAAAATGTCAAAGTCCGGTTGCCGGTCAACGTCATGTTTCCATTAAGTCGCAGGGTCCCGTTACCTCCTGTTGTTCCAATAAAACTGATGTCGCCGCCTGCAGTAACTGCGTTCGCCAGCGTTGCAGTTGCCGCGCCACCGTTTGCAAGCGTCGTCCCGTTTCCGAGGGTGACCGCGCCAGTGCCCAGTGCGCTGGCTCCGGTAACGCGAAGTGTTCCTGCACTGAGCGTCGTGCCACCTGTGTAGGTATTTAACCCCGAGAGGGTGGTAATGCCAGTGCTCGCGTTATTGACGGCCACCGCCACATTTCCTCCCGCGGCGCCATTTCCGATGATTCCGCTCAAGGTAGTATCGCCGGTGCTGGCCCCGAAATTCATCGTCTGGGTCCCGCTTGTCGCCGCGCCGGTAACTGTGCCACCGATCATCAGCAGTCCGGTTCCGGAATTACTGAAGCCAATAGCAGTCGCCGCAGAGTTAAGAATCACCGGGGTGCTGATGGTATTGGTGGCGTTACCGGCGTTGGCTGTCACAAAAATGCCGGAGCCCGGCGTGCCATTGCCGAGGTTCAAGGCGGTGACGCCACTCAGCGTAAGGGCTACAGGGTTTTGAAAGGTGATGCTGTGGGCACTCTGCGTGCCATTTACAGTGACCGTGCCAGCGGTACCATTCGTGCCGGCTGAGAAGAAAATATCGTCGGCATTGGCTGTGGTAACGGCTGTGGTGCCGATTGTTCCAGCAGCATTGGTCGTCCAAGTCGCGTTGGTGGTGCTCCATGTGCCCGTGGCGGCACCGGACCCGGCGGTGGATCCGTTAGTGTCCCAAAAATAGTTCAACGCCTGGGCGGATTGATGCCCAAGACCCAGCACGATTGCTACCGCAGCGAGGATGGCCATGTTTGCGCCTGACATCTTGCCGAGGCGGGATTTGAGGACGCTGTTTGGAGTATTCATATTCGGTAAAACTACTTAATTCCGCGCTGCGCGATGTGCGAACGTTATAACTGTTCCTCGCACAATCGCCGATTTTTGCATTGAGGTCTAGTAATATTTTCCCAATTTCCCCGTCATCCTAGGATGTGGCAAAGGTATTGGGGGTTTCGCCTTGGCGGTGGATGTAAATCCAATCGGGATCGGTGATTTCTTCACTGGTCGCGGCCAGCGCGGGAGACTG
>JBDNGG010000414.1:0-19617 GCA_041689405.1 Terrimicrobiaceae bacterium
CGTCGGGCCGCCGTCAAGTCCATCCCCGGATTATCAGATCCCGAGACCACGTTGAAAATCCCGCCCGGCACGTCCGCAAAAACTCCAGCCTCAACCGCTCGACCGACATCTTCCATCGTCACAGAAGGCGACCGTGCCCGCAGACTGTGCCGCCAACCGTCGTCCGTTTTCGTTCCACCGGGAAACGGCTGACCAATACGCAAGGAGATCATCTCCATCCCATGAAGACGATGATACAGCCGAGCCAGGTTCTCTCCCACAATTTTGCTGCAAGCGTAGACGCTTTGAGGCTCGACTGGACCTGACTCCGCGAAGTGGGGAGTGTTAAGATCACCTAATTGGATCGTCAGGCTGCTCGCATAGACGACCCGCCGCACGCCAGCCCGTCGGGCCGCTTCGAATACATGGTAGGCCGACGTCGGATTCACCCGCAACACTGCTTCGTCGGACGAATCGACCTCCGTCGGTCCGGGTTCAGCCCGGTTCTCATAGTTGACCCCAGCCACCACGGCAAGATGCACGACCACATCCACACCCTCGATGAGCGCGACAACCTGCGGAAAATCCATCAAATCCGCCTCCCGTTATCCGCTCAGCACATCTTGCTCCGACGCTGGCCGCAGATCTGCGGGGATGACGTGACAACTCCGGGACAGCCGTTCGATCACCGGACCCGCCACCCGGCCTTTTGCTCCAGTGATCAGGACACGGGGTGGGCGATCTCTCGCAGACATCAAAGCGCTACCAGGGTTGGCGCCGAATCGCGGACTCACCGAATATGACGGGCAGTTCCTTACAGCCATTGATTGGGCGCTGCGTGTGCGGCCAGAGTTCCTCCGCAGCATGTTCCCAGGCATCCAAAGAAAGAAGCGATTCACGAAAGGGACCGGAACGTGAACAGCAATCCGCCCGAAATCTAGCCCAGGCGGCCGCCGCCTCCTCCGGAGCAACCCGAGTACCTCGCTCCGGTTTCCCTGGAAAAACAAACAGCTCAAACGCGTTCCGAACCTCGACCCGGGGAAGCCAGAGCACCGGCAAGCGCACGCCGCTCGACATCAACTCTCCGAGCGTGAACAGAACTTCCTGCATCCATTCCGTTTCGATGTAGATACGGGTGAAGAAGTTGGAGTCGGCGTAGGTGTTCATTCTCCAGAAACCAAGCGGTCAACCACATGCACCTGTGCACTTGGAATCGGCTTCGCATACTGGCCATGCAGCCACCGTTGCAGCACTTTGTCTCCACCCGGCACCTGTTCGGACTCCAATCGCGTGATCAGGCACGACTGGCCACTGCGGGAGCGTATCACGGCACCTCCCCTTTCATGGGACGCCTGCAATACCTTTTTCGGACTCCGATCCAGATCACGGACAGTCAATGCTTCCATGTCCGACATCCGGATAATGTCAACCGCACAAGCCACATCCAAAATCCGCGATGTCTAAGGGCCAACCCAGGCCGAAAGAGCGGCGCGCAAAGAACGTAACGCAGATGGAAGCGGGCTGCCCGGCCTACAAACGCGCCAAAGGTCGCCGCTCACTCCCATCACCAATCCGCGGATGAAATATGCGGGCGAAACCCCATGTGTTACCCAGGTATTGACTGCGAATGGATTTGCCACTCCGATACAGGTTCGGGTTGCCATGGACCATGATTCATGTTAGAACCTTCTGCCCTGAGTGATGCACCAAAAGTCTTCACGCACTTATCACGGCGTTGAGACATTTTGTTCAGGTCATTGATATCGCCGACGTAGCACAGTGGTAGTGCAATCGATTCGTAATCGATAGGTCGGGAGTTCGAACCTCCCCGTCGGCTTGTCTTCGACAGTGAGGTGTAATTTCCACATCCTCCGGTTTCCACGCAAGCAGCTTGGTCGTGATCCGTCGCACTCTCGGGTTAGAGGGGCTTCGGCGCTCGGCTCCGCTGCCGCGGCGGGGAGGATGGCAACTTCGGGTCGTCTGCAATATCAACCCCCTTTCCGTTGCCCATTCCAAGGATGTCAAAAAACTCCCTCGGAACAATTTTGGGCCGCCACTGCGGGTCGCTGACGGTGCCGGTGGAGACATATTCGAGCAGCTTGCTCATGGGAAACAAGACCAGCCCCGGGATGCCTCGTGCGTTGATCCTTACGGTCATGTCCATGTCACCACTCGGGTAGCGCACATTCCCGCTCCCAAACAGGCTAAATCCATGCCCATCCACTTCCAGATTGGATGTGCTGACCACGCGTTTTGCTATCTCAAAATCTGCTGTGGCGAGGCGGGCGCTTTCGTGCCCGGCCCCTGGAATGATCGTGCTGATGATCTCGGAGAGTGGGCCGAATACGGGAATTGCCAGCACATGCCCCTCCTCCACGCGGATGCTCCCGCTGCCGCGCATGCTGCTATCGTCATTGAGCAAAGCCGTGAATTTGTAATGGCCGCTCATGAGGCCTTCCGATTTTTCGTAACCGAAATATCTTTTGGTCACAGAGGCAAAATCCACCCGTGCGAGCTCCAGTTCTGCGCCAAAGCTGGGGTTCTTTGGATTCGCTGAAACCTCGGCCTTCACCTTGACGGAGCCACCATATAAGCTCGCTTTTGGGATGTCCGCGAAGACGGTCTGGCCGAGCAGATTTACTGTGCCTTGCGTCGGGCCAAAGCGAAGCATTTTCCCGATCAGTTCGTAATCGAGCCCACCGCGCGCATCGACTTTCACGCGCAATGCGTTCTTATCCGGCTGTTCCATGTGAACGAGTCCGTCGGCTTCGACATAGGGAGGCGTAAGAAACTTATATACTGCCACGGTGGCGGCGATGCGAGGATCAACCCACATAAGGATCTCTGCCGGCATAACATTACTTTTGACATTTCCCAATCGGACTTCACGGCGACCAACATCATACGTAAATGATCCAGTCGCCTGTTTTCCGCCCATTTTTAACAAGATGTTTTCGTAGATGACTGCACGATCTTTAATCACAATGTCTGCTTGTGCGGAGTCGATCCACGCTCCCCGCATTGCGGTGCGCCCGAGGCGGGCGGTGCCCGTCCCAGAAAGAACATCCATGTCGGGGCGGACACCAGTGATTGTGAGCTCCAGCTCGGGCACGTCCTTGAATTCCATGACTTCGACCACCCGCTTTTCGTATCTGCCCATGATCGGCAGGAGTTCGGTGGGATTGGCGTTGCTTTTCAGCCGGAGCCGAAAATCATCCGGTGCGCTAAGCACATCTGCGGTGAGGCTGCCTGACTGCAGGACCAAGCGGGCATCAGTGCTATAAAATTTTCCATTATTCCAGGCAAAATCTGCAGAGAACCCTTTTGCTCCGATTTTGCGCATCTGAAATGCACCGGATTCCACCCGTCCCGTGGCGCGAATGTCTGGTCCATTAACAGCAGATTTGACCTGCAGGATCGCCGAAACCTCGACATCACCTAAAAACCGGACTTCTTCGGAAATCTCGGGTTTTCCGAGGCTGGACAGGATCGCGGCTGGAGCGAGTTTTCCCGTGAGTTCAAATTCGCCTTTTTGGGCCAGAGAATTCCAATCGCCCGTGAGTCGGAGCGCGGTGTCAGGTCCGAGTAATTCGACACGTTGCAGCACGACCTTACGATTTTTGTATCCGGCGTCCACGGAGATCTGGTCGAGCACGATATCGCGATATTGCAGGGCACCCACCTTCGCTGACACATGCGACGCCTCAATCGTATCCAGGTCTGCCAGATCTCCCGAGAAATCGATGGATAGCGTGGGACCTCCCTGTTTGAAATGGATCTCGCTGAGCACTTCCAAAAGCGCTCGTATCGATTGCGAACGCGCTTCCAGGTCGGGGGCAGGCCGATCTTTTTGAGCGAGTTGCAAGGATGCGGGATTTCGCAAACTCGCGCGGACGTCGAGATGAATCCCCTCCACAGAAAGGAGTGCGGTGCTGACCCGGAGTTCTGCGGTCGTCTGTTGGATTTCTGCCTCGGTGATCTCAATCGTAATCGAGTCCGGTAGTTTTCCATCGGCCGCAAATGGCACGCGCAAGCTTCCTCCCTCGACACGAAGCGAATCCGCTAAAAATGCACCCGAGAGCAACGCTGTGAGATTGGGTGCGATCTCGATCCGGGTGACTTTAGCATGCACGGCGGGCCCCTGCGAAACCGGAACTGTGACTTCTGAATCCTCAGCGATGAATCCATTAAACGGGTTAAACGTCAGACGTCCAATTTGCACAGTCACGTCGCCGATGCTCAACCCCTCCGAGACCCGCATGGTGATGCCGGGACCGAATCCGACCGTTTGGATCCATGCGAGGACGCCGGCCAGCGCCACAAGCACGGACACAACAAGCAGCCTACTGAATGTCCTGAAAAACCGCATAAGACGATCTAAAGAAGGTATTGCGCGTCCACGTCCACAGCGATATGCACATCTTTGGGCAGAGTTAGCGCCTGCACGGCGGGACGGATGACACGCGTCATTCGAAGCGTGGATGGGCCACGCATTGCGATCTGGAAACGGAAGTTGGTTTTCACTTTTGCGATGGGGGCAGGCGAAGCTTCACCTAGTGTAGTGTCTGGCGAAAGGCTGTTTTTTATGTGCCGGTGCAATGTCTCGCAGGTCAGTCGCGCCATGTCCTCGTTGATTCCACGCACGGTGATTAGAATCATTCGCGCAAATGGAGGAAAAGCAAAACTCCGCCGGAACTCGGATTCCTGATCCCAGAAGCCATTGAAATCATGGTGCCGGGCGAACTGGATGGATGGACTTGATGGGGTAAATGTCTGCACCAGGACCTCGCCTTCAAACTCCCCACGTCCGGCGCGGCCTGCGACCTGCGTGAGGAGCTGAAACGTGCGCTCGCCTGCCCGGAAATCCGCGACGTGCAGGCTCACATCCGCGTTGATTATTCCCACAAGCGTCACGTTGGGAAAATGCAGTCCCTTGGCAATCATTTGCGTGCCAATGAGGATATCGATCGCACCTGTTTTAAATCGGTCCAATGTTTCGCGAAAGCTGCCTTTCCGGGACATGGCATCGGCGTCCATTCGGGCAACCCGCGCTTTTGGAAATACCTTACGGATGCTCTCCTCGATTTTCTGGGTTCCCATTCCAGCATGGCGGATTCCGGGGTCTGCGCATTCCGGGCATTTGTTTGGCACGCGCTCGGAGTGCCCGCACAAATGGCACCGCAGACGTTCGTCGTCGCGGTGATACGTGAGGGCAACACTACAGTTTGGACAATGGCACACATGCCCGCACGCCCCGCAGACGAGAGCGGACGCATAGCCCCTGCGGTTGAGGAAAAGGATGGTTTGACGTCCCTCCGTCAGACGTTTGGAGACTGCCGCGACGAGCATGGGCGAAAGCGCGGGTGTCTGGCCGCCCCGGCGGTTTTGCTGACGCATATCGACCACGCGCATCAATGGCATCTGACGGTCATCAATCCGGGCGGTCATCCGGACAAGCGTGTATTTTCCGGTGACTGCGTTATGATAACTTTCCATCGAGGGTGTGGCGCTGCCGAGGAGGATGGCGCAATTTTCCATGACGGCCCGCATCACCGCGACATCACGACCGTGATAGCGCGGCGCTTCCTCTTGTTTATACGACCCCTCATGCTCCTCATCCACCACGATGAGCCCCAACCGGTCCAGCGGAGCGAATACGGAACTCCGCGCACCAATCACGATACGCGCCCGGCCCGAATGGATCTTATGCCATTCATCATGCCGCTCACCATCCGAAAGGTGGCTGTGCATCACTGCGATCTCGCCCTGGAAGGCCGCAAAGCGCGACTTGAATCGCTCAACCGTCTGCGGCGTGAGCGAGATCTCTGGCACCATGATGAGTGCCGTTTTTCCCGCATCGAGCGCGTGGGAAATCGCCTGCAAATAAATCTCGGTCTTTCCGCTGCCTGTCACGCCATGAAGCAGGATCGGCTGGGATTCTGCGGGTGCATCAATCGCCGCTTTCACCGCGTCCAGGACGATCGCTTGCTCCAGATTCAACTCCAGCGCCGGCGAAGAGAGGTAATTACCCTCTGGATCGCGGACCACTCGCACCTTTTCCATGACAAGCCACCCCCGCTTTTCCAACGCCCGCACGGCAGGACGGCAGCCATCGAGTTCTGCGAGGTCGGCAGTCTTTGTTGGCGAGGCATTCAGAATTCGGACTAATTCGTGCTGCTTCGGAGCCCGTGTGATGGTGGCTAATTCAGCATCCGTCGGAGCGTGAATCAAACGAACCACCGATTTTTCCTTGTGCCCGATCTTCGCATCCCGGATGACCACCGGGAGGACGGACCGGACAGCAACCTCCTGCGGGCAGCAATAATAGTCTGCAATCCAGTGTGCCAGCTTAAGCAACACGGGACGCACCATGGGTTTGTCGCCGACCACTCCGGCCAATTCACGGACCCCATCGAAGGGCGACTCATCCAGCATCTCAACCACGGTCGCTTGCACCACCCGGCTGCGCAATGGAACCCGGACCCGTGAGCCAACACCCACCTGATCAGCAAGCGCCGGGGGAACCGAGTAATCCAGCGGCTTCCCGGCAGACTGATCGAGAAGCACGCGGGCGATGGTTGGCATCGGAGAAAAAGGAGACGGGCTGATTATCACCACGGCTGATCTGAGTCATCCGCACCGTCTTGCGCCGTGTCCGCCTTGATTTGCGTAGAGCCGGAGTTGACTTCCCAACTTTCGAATACCCCCTTGTCAAGTTCGCAGAGGAATCGTGACGGGCGCTGATAGGGATCGCCATAGCCTCCATTCAAGCGGATTTCGGGATACGTGAGGTAGAGTTCGTCTTTGCACCGGGTCACCGCGACATAAAACAACCGCCGCTCTTCTTCGATGGATGCTTCGTCATCCAGCGAGCGCGAACTCGGAAACATGCCGTCTGCGAGCCAGATCACAAATACCACGCTCCACTCGAGACCTTTGGCCTGGTGAATAGACGACAGCGTGACCTTTTCCTCCTCGGCATAAGCACTGCCCATGGCTTCACTCGTTTCCACCGAAGCAAGCAATGCAAGCTGTGCCAAAAAGTCTTCCGAATTTTCGAACTGCTTCGCATAACCGGCCAGCGTGTTGAGATCCTCGCGACGGGCGTCGTAGTTGGGATACTTGTTGCGAAGATACTCGTCGTAGATGGCGAAAAGGACAGCCTCAATCATGGCAGAAGGCCCCATCGGCCGGCTCGGAGATGCGAGTTCCTCGAGCGTATGGACCAGCTGATGCCAGACTTTTTCAGATTTGGGAGACACCTTGCATGTGGTTCGCAAGTCGCCAATGGGCTTTCCGGCAGCCAGCGTGTGGGATGTTCGGGACCAAAGCGTTTCAGCCGTTTTCGATCCAATCCCGGGGAGCAGACGCACCATGCGTTTGAAGGCAATTTCATCTCGAGGGTTCGCACTGAATTTCAGGAATGCCGAAACATCCTTGATGTGCGCTTGTTCGAAGAACCGCAATCCGCTCGTAATCGTAAACGGGATTCCGCGTCGCGTAAATTCGAGTTGAATCTCAAGGGATTGAAAATGGGCCCGATAAAGCACGGCCATTTCACGAAAATCGACGCCTTCTTCATTGAGCTCAAGGACACGTTGCGCGACAAATGCAGCCTGTTGGTTATTGGTTGATAGCGGAACCACCGCAGGCTTCATCTCACGTAGCGGGCGCACCGCGCGCAGGTTTTTCGGAAACTGGTTTTCGTTGCCCATGATCGCGCAGTTGGCCAACTCCAACACCTCCGGCACGCTGCGATAGTTGGTTTCGATCGTGTGGACCACCGCATCCGTGTAGCGCTTAGGAAACTGGAGGATGTTTTCGAAGTTTGCTCCGCGCCACGAATAAATCGACTGCGCATCATCACCGACGACCATGATATTCCCATGGCGTCGTCCAAGCACATCAATGAGCTCGGATTGGAGCCGATTGGTGTCCTGGTACTCATCGACGAGGATGTGCTCAAACTGCTTTTGATACAACTCAGCCACATCCGGGCACAGGGCAAACAACTCGAGCACCTTAGCAAGGAGATCATCAAAATCCATGACGTTGGCGTGGCGTTTTCGCAATTCATACGCGTGCTGCGCTTGTTGGATTTGAGCCTCGATCCCGATAAAATAGTGGTAACGCTCCGAAAGCACCTGCGACACAAGCATCCCACAGTTCACCGAGAGTCCGAAAATTTCTGCGAGCACGCTTCCCTTCGGAAACCGCTTATCCGCCGTGCGCAGCCCCTCTTTTCCTACCACGGCTTCGATCAGGTCTTCCTGATCTTCGCGGTCCATGATGGAAAAACCGGGTTTGTAACCGATCCGCTCGGCATGTCGGCGCAGGATGCGGTTCCCGATCGAGTGAAACGTCCCGCCCCACAATCCTTCCGTCGCCGAGGGTAGCAGCGTGCTCACACGATCCAGCATTTCACGTGAGGCCTTGTTGGTAAATGTGAGCAATAAAATCCGGTTCGCCGCAATCCCATGCTCAAGCAACCAAGCCACCCGGAATGTTAACGTGCGTGTTTTTCCGCTGCCAGCGCCGGCAATAACCAACGCCGCTCCCGGAGGACTCGTCACGGCCGCAAGCTGCTGCGGATTGAGCTCGGCAGCATAGTCAATACTCAGCGTTGCGGGAGCAACCGCCGATTGGAGCGTGTAGGATCTTGCCAAAATATCAGGCTGGAAGAAGGTTTAGTTTAGCCGCCCGTTCGCGTAGTCTTCACGCTGGATCCCGAGACCATACTCAAGCAGCGAAGCCGCATCATTCCAAACATGCGCCCTGTTGCTTTTGAGGATAATTGCAATCAGCTCCCGCCCATTTGCCGATCCGCTAGCGACGAGACAATGTCCGGAAAGGATGGTGTACCCGGTCTTCATGCCATCGCAAAAACTATAGTTTTGCATGACGCGATTTGTATTCGTCAGCGTCGTCGTCCGGCCATCCTGGTGCTGGAAATCCAACTTCTTGGTTTTTACCATCTGACGAATATCCGGGTTTTTATATGCTGCGCGGGCGATGCAGGCCAGGTCGCGCGCGCTTGAGATCTGCTTCGGGTCCGGCAGCCCGTTGGGATTTACGAAGTTGGATTGCCGGGCTCCAAGCCGCTTGGCCTCGCGGTTCATCTTCTCAGCGAATGCCTCCACGCTGCCTGCATTATCGCGTGCCAATGCCACGGCGACGTCATTAGGGCTGCGAACAAGCAGCGCCTGAACCAGCGAGCGCCGGCTGTAAACGTCCCCTTCCTTCAAATAAAGTTTCACGGGTGCAGCCAGCGTATCGACTTTTTCAATTTGTACCGGCGTGTCCAGGCTACCTTCTTTCGCAACCAAGAGAGCGGTCAGCAATTTCTGCGTGCTTGCCACCGGCGTCGGAACCGTGTCGTTTTTCTTGTAGAGAATTTCGCCCGTATTGACATCAAAAAGGATAGCGATCTGACCATGAATCTTGGGAACCGGAAGGCTTGCCTGCGCACATGGCAGGGCGGCAATGCACGCCAAAAGCGTTAGTAAAAACAAATGGCGGTGCGAGTGCGTCATGGATGTGGAGCGGCTTGGATGGATTTTGCGAGGCTCGGATCAGCAGGGGCGCCGAGTTCCAATGAGCGAAAGTAATGCCGTTTTGCAAGTTCAGGTAGTGCCGGGGTGCGTTGCATGTAAAGCACCGCCAGATTGTAATGCGCGTCGCGATTGGCAGGGTCAAGCTCCACGGATTTTCGCATACAAGCCTCCGCGCCGTCATACCATCCTTTATCTGCAAAAACGGCACCTAGGAAACTATGAGCTCGGGGATTTTTGGAATCGTAAAGTGTCGCCTGCGTGAGCGCAGCCATCGCCTCATCAAGCCGCCCGTTTTCATAATAAAGAATTCCGAGTGTCAGCCAGGCCGGTGCGGTTTCGATGCGTTGCGCGATTGCCTGACGAAGCATCGCTTCTGCCTCGGCCTGATTTCCCGCCCGGAACTCAATCATTCCCAGATTCACCAGCGCAAGCAGGTTATTGGGAACCAAGTCCAGCACCCGCCGAAAGGCTGTCCGTGCCCCGGCGATATCGCCTTTTTCAAATGCCTCACTGCCCTCACCTGCTGCCACCCGCGCAATTTCCGGAACGAAGACCAACGGATCTGGCGTTGGCTGTGCAACAGCATCGGCCACCCAACCCACTTGGGCAAATCCCAGTAAGATCGCAGAGGTGACGAGAAACTTCCGCATCAGCTTCCCATTTCAGCGGCTCGGTCTGCGGCGGCAGCCACGGCCTCGGCCAAAGCAGACCGAATGGCAAACGACTCCAGCACTGCCAATCCGGCTGCGGTAGTTCCACCCGGGCTTGTCACGGCTTCGCGCAGGAGTGCAGGATGTTCACCTGTGGCCGCCGCAAGCTTGCCGGCACCTAGCACAGTCTGGATCGCAAGCTGCTGAGCCAATGCGCGCGGAAGCCCCGCGCGAACACCTCCGTCAGCGAGGGATTCGATCATGAGAAATACATACGCAGGCCCGCTGCCACTCAGTCCGGTGACGGCATCCATGAGCTTTTCCGGCACCTCGGCAACGGTTCCCACTGCACCGAAGATGTTTTGAACGGTGGCACGGTCGTCACTGGAAACTCCAACTCCGACACAATAAACCGTGGCGCTGGCCCCCACCACAGCCGCTGTGTTCGGCATTGCACGGATGACGCGCACGCCCGATCCGCACAGAACTGTCAGGCGGTCGATGGAAGTCCCTGCCATAATGGAGACAACCAGTTTGCCGCCAAGTGCATCGCCCACCCCTGCCAAGGCGGTGGCGGCATCATTGGGTTTCACACAAAGAAAGACCACGTCACTACAGGCGATGCAGGCGGTGTTACTCGTCGCGACATTCAGACCCAGTGCATCACGCAACGTTTCACTCGAACCCGGATGGACATCCGTCACGGTGACATCCGATGCGTTGATCGCTCCTCCGGCCACGACTCCTCGCACCAATGCCGCCGCCATTTTTCCGGCTCCGATAAATCCGATCTTCATAATTTAAAATAAAGAGTATTTTCGATCTGCCCCAGGCGCAACTCAACTCTGCTCCAAACTATGAGCAAACGTATCAAAAAAAGAGATTTAGCGCCGGAAACATTATAACGCCAAGGGCAAACAGGAAGATGGCGGAGTGACACGAGGGTGAATCCGCCCACATTCCAATTCGGCCCTCGGAGTTTGCACCCAGAAAATCCCACTGAAGATAAACCCGAGGCCCACGCCCGAAGAGCACGAAACCGTCCCATCCCGTATCCTCGAATCCGCCAGGGCCACCGGCTGAACCGTCCACTTTAGCGTTCCCAACCACGGCAGACTTTGGAAGAGCCTGATGCGGGCGCACCTCGCTACCCGGGGAAGAACGCCTAGAGTCCTCCGTGCTTCCAAATCGACAGAACCAGTCGGAGGCACATGTAGCCACCCCAGACGAGGCCAAGCAAACCGATAATAGGGATATCGTAAAATTTCGGCGGAATGCCGGACAGGATGAGGATCGAGGAACAGATCAGGACGGACGCAGCAATGATTGCATTCGTGAGGCGATTGGCAATCGAGTCGAGTGTCATTCGCAACGGCTCGAATCCCTCGGGATCAATTTTGTGCTGAAGCGGGATGTTTAGCTGGCCGCGCCGCACCCGCCCATAAAAGGTTCGAAAATCATGTGGAAAGTCATCTAGGAAATCTATCGACTCCGAAAACAGACGCTTTGCGACATTCCACAAGTTACCGGGATGGTACTTGTCTTCGATCAAACGCGCAGCGTATGGACGACCAAGCAGGACAAAATTAAGGTCCGGATTTAATGCCCTGCCGGTTGCCTCGACCTGCGAGAGCGCCTTGATTCCAAGGTAAAAATTACCCTTCATTCGGAGTCCGTTGTCACGCAGGACTTCGAGGAGTTTGTTGAGCACGAAACCAAGATTGAGGTCCTTGAGCGGCTGATTGAGGTGCTGCTCGCTAAATTCCTCTACGCCTCGCAGCATCTCATCCGGCTTATCGGCGTATCCCTGTTCGGACATTTCCACGATAGAGCGCATCACCAGCGAGTGATCCTTGTCCGCGAGAGCCGCAATCATGTGCGCAATGCTGGAGCGGAAGGCCGGTGTAAACGTTCCCATCATGCCATAGTCGTAGAGCCCAATCACGCCGCCATCGAGGATCGTCATGTTTCCGGGATGCGGATCACCGTGGAAAAACCCCAGTTCGAAGATCTGTTTATAAATCAAGATCGTCATATTTTCCGAGAGTTTAACCGGGTCGAGGCCAGCTTCGACGAGCCGCTCGGTATCATCCACCGGGAGCCCGGACATGAACGTCATCGTGAGCACTTTCTCGCTGGAGTGTTCCCGATAGACTGCCGGAACAAAGATCGTCAGATCGCCGTCGAATTCCTTTGCAAACCGCTCCGCACTGATCGCCTCGTTGTTGAAATCCAGTTCCAAGCGGATGGTGTCCGCAAACTCCTGCACCACGCCAACAGGATTCAGGACAGCAATCTCAGGAACATAGGCGTCGGTGAACTTGGCAAAATCTTTCATGATCGCCAGATCCTTCTCGATAAGCTTCCTGATATCGGGACGTTGGACTTTGACAGCGACCAGGGTGCCGTCATGCATCCATGCCCGATGGACCTGCGCGATGGACGCGCTGCCAATGGGCTCCAGGTCGAAGCGCGAGAACGCCTGATCCAACCGGACGCCGAGTTCTTCCTCGACGATCTTTTTCGCTTCCTTGCCGGGAAAGGTCGGGACGCCGGAATGCAGGCGGCAGAGCTCGACATAGTATGCCTCGGTGACCAAATCGCGTCGCGAGCTGATGATCTGGCCGAGTTTGACAAATGTGGGCCCAAGCTCTTCGAGCGCCAGCCGCAGGCGGACTTCCGGCGCTTCGGACAAAGGACCTGTCTCGTGCACGGCTAGTTTGGCATCTTCCATGTGGAGGATACGTTGCAGAGTCACAAGCTTCAGCACATCCGCGAAGCCGTATTTGAACAGCACGCGAAGGATCTCGTTGTATCGGGGCAGGTGGCTAGCGATTTCGACCGCGCTTCGGAGTTGATTGATCATGGATGGATAGTTCGCGATTCGAGAGTGAAGGATACATAGGAACTCCGGCAGTGCGATCCAATTTCTCTGTTTGAAGGGCTCTACGCTGCAGGGCTTTCCCGATGCAAATGACTATTATCAGCGATTACGCTTTGCCCCTGCGGTCACACCGGATACGAGACTTACCGAATGACGATGAATTGGTTTGTGGCATGGCCTGTGGTAGTGCCCATGGAAGTATTAAATGCATGGCATCACGAAGCGCCGATCGGGTTGCGGTTTCACGATCCGGCAGATTTGCATATCAACCTGGCGCTTCTCGGTCGCCATGACCCGACGCAGGAAAAAAAACTGATAGATCTCATTCGGAGGTCGAAAATTCCGGCTCCGGAGATTTCACTGAAGTCGATTCTTCCCCTGCCCCAACCCCGACGTTTTTCCGCCATGGTGTGGGAGATCGCAAATGGTCGGCTGGAGCTGGAAAAACAGATCGCCACATGGCGTCCAAGAATTTGCCGTGAGCTTGGTGCTTTCGTGGATGCGAGTCCGACGCTGCCGCATGTGGCCTTTGCGCGGCCGGAGCGTAAGATTTCCAACGACGACAGAGACAGTATTCTAGCTTGGTCCGAAATTTTCTCTCCCCCGAAACAATCGTTTCAGTTGGACCCGCCAGCGATTTTCAAATGGTCGTCCACCGCCGGGGACCGCCAATTTGAGCAGATCAGCTGTTAACGTCACCGGGCAGCCGGCTTTGCTATTTCAAATCTAAGTAGGGTATCAGTAAGCCATCCAAGTAGGCCGTGATCGATTCCAGTCCGATCACGTAGCGGTTCCGTGGGACCACTTCTATCGAACGCTGGGCTTCTTTAACCATGCGCCGTGCAGACTCTATTGCCGTCCTCATGGCACCGTGGCGAATCACCATGTCTGCCAGTTCCTCATGACCATCGGAATCTCCGTCTAGAATCAGCGAGCGGGCGCGCTCGCGCTGCGATCCTTCCGTTGTCTGAAGTAGAACGATGATTGGAAGCGTTAGCTTGCCCTTCTGGAGATCAGTGCCGAGCGTCTTACCTGCAGACTCTTCGTCTCCTGCGATGTCCATGCAGTCATCGTAAATCTGATAAGCGGTGCCGAGCTTCGTCCCGTAGTTTTTCAATGCGCCGATGATCGATGGGCTCGATTCACTGATGAATGCTCCGAGCTCGCAGGCTGCGGCGAATAGCGCCGCTGTTTTCATCTCGATGATTTTGTAATAGTCTATTGTCGACAGGTTGAGATCGAACCGGCGCTGGGTTTGAATGATCTCGCCGGTGCACACATCATTCGACGCGTCGGCGATGCGACGACAAATGTCGGAATTGCTGAAATTGGTCGAGAGCTTTAAGGCGTGCGCAAACAGACAGTCGCCAAGCAAAACGCTGATGGAGTTACCCCATTTGGCGTTGGGCGTGGGTTGGTCGCGGCGGGTTTCAGCGCCGTCCATGATGTCGTCGTGAACCAGCGTGGCTACGTGGATCAGCTCCATGATGACCGCGAGGTCGACATGACTTGACGTGATCTTGCCGGTGGCACCACCAGCCAGCAAGGCTAGCGCAGGACGAAGGCGCTTACCCCCGGTATTGATTGCGTAGCTCACATATCCCTCGATGGCCGAATCAAAAACTTTCGCCTGCTGCCGGATCCGCTCTTCCACGCTGTAGAGGTGTGGATTGATGAGCTCGAAAGTTTGTTTGAATTCTGCTGGCACGTCGCCATTCGGCGCCAACCTCCTAAGTTTGACAGAGTTTTTCAAAAACTGCTCCCGTAAAGATTTCGATGATTTGGTATCACGTAGCTAGATACGTTTGCTATTGGCTGCAAGGATTCGTCGGATTATCCAAAAAGGCACAATGGCTGCGGCACCCACCGCCAGCATTAGCCATGCTCCTGGAATCACCCGTGCCTTATCCGCAGCGACAGCATTCAGCCCTGCTCGCACTGCATCGTGAACGCTCACCGTGAAGGCCGGCATCGTTTTAAAGTGCGCGGCATCGCCCTCCTCGCCCTCGCGGGTTGCCACCGCGAAGAACTCAGTCTCGACCGGCCCCGGACATAACGTGGTCACCGAGACGCCCGTCTGCTGGAGCTCGATCCGCAGCGCTTCGGAGAAACTTGACACGTAGGCCTTCGTCGCTGAATACACGGCCATATTTGGCAGAGGAAAAAATCCAGCCACGGAACTCACGTTTAGAATAGCTGCCCGGCCGGACTTGCGCATCGAAGGCAGGAGCAAATACGTGAGTTGTGTGAGCGCGGAAATATTCACATCGACCATCGCTCGAATCCGATCCCAAGAGCTGCCTTCAAATGCTCCATGGTCACCAAGTCCTGCGTTATTAATAAGGAAATCCACCTTTAACCCCTCGCTGCCTACCCACGTGGCAAATGCGTCGCACGCGGATTCATCGGCGAGGTCAGCGATATACGTCCGAATTTCACAATCAGGGAATTTCGCGTTCAATTCCGCCTTCAACCCATCAAGTCGATCCCCCCGCCTTGCCACGAGAATCAATCCGTGCGCGACGGGAGCCAACTGCCTGGCAAATTCCGATCCAAGTCCCGCTGAAGCACCAGTAATCAACGCCGTGCATCCGTCAAAAAATCTCATATTTCGTTACTATCGATCATTGTTTGATACCTATCCAGCCAAAAACCGGGTCTCATCCCGCTAAATCCGCACATAAGAACCCTGTTGGAATTGGCGAATGCCACGATTCGCAATCACACTCGCCGCATCTATTCGAAGCGGCATCCGTGCATTACCGCGCAGGGTAGCGCGCTTTGAGGTCTGCGAGAATTTTACGAGACGTGCTGGATCTTTGGTTTTCAAGGATCGCGATGCTTGATTTCGGACTTCCCCAACGCAGGACTTCAATAGTCACGAAGTGCGTGGCGTCAGCCGGGATCCTAGCCAAGGGTGGCTTGAAGAGCAGGATCTGGTTTTTGCCCACCACATCCTCAGTGAAATCATCCACCTCATAAAGTTCTCCCGTTGCCAGCAGGCGAAATAACGTCCCCGCAGGCCAGCGCGACCAATCGGCTGCCGCACTGGAAATCGACCCTTTCTGGTAGCGCGTGCCTCGAGCGGTCGCTGGTGGCTGTCCCGGCAAGCTCTCCGCTCCATAATACGTGGCCACGTTCACCTTCTGGTACTGCGTGCGCGGCAGCGGATCTTCATATGAGTTGGAGCCCCCCGCACACCCGGCGACGAGCACGATACAGAGGCCAAAAATGGCAGAATACAAACGGTGCATGTTTTACAAAACTGTGGAGCGAATCACGCGTTGATACCAGCGGAATTCGAGTTTGGCGGCAAATGACGCTTGAAAGAGCCCGAAATCCAGCCCGCCAAGCTTTGGTTTTGCAAGTGATTTTTGGAACAAATCATCCCCGATTTTCACTCGGAGCGCTGAGCGGCAGGGACCAGGATCGCATCCTGCATCCCATGGAGCAGCTTTTTGTCTGCGGGACAAATCGTGGCCAGCGCACCGGCACATTTGACCCGATCGCCATTCGGAAAATAGTATGGGCATAGCCGGACACGACCTTTCATCGTGACGATTTCACCCGACGCCTGATCCCACCACTTTTGCTCCACCAAGCGGCCTTTATGAAATTCCTGCATCACATGCGGGTGGGTGTCGTAGGCAGCGAGCGCCGCATGTAACGCCCCGCGCCACTCGGGTTGCGGCACGTCTGCAGCGACGATCACGCCCCGAGATCCCCATGCCGTGTCGCTGAACCCGCTTACCTTCAGAACGAAATCCCGTTGTTTCTGACTGAACCCCGCCACGTCCTCCCAATCGTGGGCATCCAAGCGGGGAAGCACCCCGTGAACCGGGAGCGGGGTGGGATCCACCAGCCAAGTGTAGGGAATCACCTTGCGGAGCGCGAGAAAGACACGTTCGCTGAGTTCCCGGCGCCAGAACGCCTCCAGGGGTTTCAACCAGAACAAAGCAAACCACAGCTTTTCCTCCATCCAGGGTTTAAACGGTGCCGTCACGCGTGCCTCCCCTGCCCGCGCCCGCTGCATCAGATCCGGGGCACACGGCACATTAGCTAGATCAAACAATTCAAAAAAGCGATAGACGTCCGGCCGCAGCGGTTGGCCCGCGCTTGCATCCTTCACCTGCCACTGCCCCGGGCTTCCCGTCCGGGTATTGAGCCGTGCTGCAAGCCAATCCATTTCCGGACGATAGGAGGACGCCTCGTCGGACACGATGATATCACCTTCCGGTAGTACCGTGGCAAATCCATCCAACATGCCCTCTGGACCGCCCAACACGTCTTCTCCGATTTGCGAATAAATCTCGGCAAGCCAACCGGTGAGCCCGATCCCGCCGGGCACGCTGTCAAGTTCCGCGAGGATGTATCCGTGATCCGTGAGAATGACATCCGGCCGGATCACTCCAGGGAGGTCATCCCGAAAACGCACGTCGCGGGCAAAATCGATCAATTCGGCAGGTTTGCCTCGATCCAAGAGCTCAGCAATCCATTCCGGCTGCTTTCCTCGTACGCTGAGCTGATAGAGCTGATTGCAAGCCCGTTGAAAGCGCACCAACCGATAACCGAGGCGGTCCAATTCATCGGCAAACGCAGGTGTGACGGGAAAGGCATCCGGAGAAACCCGCCATGTTTTTTCATGGAACAAGCCGCCGTCTGGCAGCGCTTCGGCGACCCGCTTTGCGCGTATCAATGCATCCGACAGGGGCATTAAATCAGAAGCTTGAGGCCCTCACGCACAAGCCGCTCGGAAGTGATGTCGTCACCGTTGGCCGACTCGATCACTTTCTTGAGGGCTTTATGAGCATCGACCTGCTTAAATCCCAGGGAGATTAAGGCGAGCACCGCATCATGAATCACGAGATCTTCGGCGGATGGCGCGTGCGCGGCGCTCGACGCCTCCCATTCCGCGACCACGCCGAGTTTATCCTTCAACTCAAGCACAACACGCTCGGCAGTCTTTTTCCCGACTCCCCGGATTTTGGAAATCGCAGCGATGTCCCCGGCGACCACGGCAGCCTTAAAATAAATAATGCTCATTCCACTGAGCACCGCGAGTGCGAGTTTTGGACCCACCCCGCTCACGTGATGGGTGAGGAGTTGAAACAAATCGCGCTCCTCCTTTGTGGCGAAGCCATAGAGCAGATGCGCATCCTCGCGCACGATGAGCTGCGTAAGCACGCGCACCGCCGCTCCGGGAGGTGGCAGACGGTCAAAGCTCGACATCGGGATCAGCACTTGATACCCGATGCCTCCCACGTTAACGACAATTTGCGTGGGCAGCGCTTCTTCGAGTATGCCTTCTAAAAATGTTATCATGGAATCCGTCATCCGTAGCAGAAATGTCGGAAAACACAAACTCCACCGCATCCGACCCCAGCGATTTCTGGCGATCGCACTTTCGGCGGCCCTTAGCTACTTGCTCACCGGACACGCCCGAGCCGATGAGCAGGGCCGCTGGCACCTCATGGTTGAACCAGCGTTCATGCAGCCCGGATTTCCCACCGCCATTGCGGGAAGCCAGAAAACGCTCATCGCTCCGGCGATCGTCCGCGGCGACATCGTTACCTTTCTCGATGCAGAGCGGAAAGAAGCGCTTGGCGTCAAACTCGATTCCGTGCAGCGGGTCGCGGCGCTCAACGCGTCGGAGGAACTTGCAAAACTAACCCCAAAGATGATCAGAGATCCGCACGGAGTGATCCAAGCGGCGGTCATTGATTCCGACCGCCCTGTGGTCGCCGCCACAACGCTCGCGCCTGACTTCATCGAGAAATTCGAAGCCGTTTTCGGTCCTGATCTCCTGGTCGCCATCCCAAACCGGTATCGCGTCTATGTTTACCCTGCCCTCGCGTCAAAATTCGAGGCCACGGCCAGCGCCGTGATCAACGACTACCGTTTGACCCCGTATCCCGTGAGTCAGGAGGTATTCCGGGTGCTGCCGGGCGGCGGACTGGAAGCCGTCGGGACATTTGAGCCGGCCCCCGGAGAACCCGAGAATCCGTTCTAGCAACCCACGGCTTCGATCCACGCCTGCGCCATCAGCGCGTGCCCCGCATCCGAGGGATGCACGGTATCCGGAGCCCAGAACGAAGCTTCACGCTTGGTGCACGCAGCAGCAAAAAGCCCATCGAATGGCACGTAGATCCCGCCGAATTCAATGGCCAGTTTGCGAGCCACGCGGATCTTCGGGTCCAAATCATCCCGCCACTTCAAGCGGTCTTCGGAATGCGGCAGAACAAAGGGCTCGCAAATAATCAATCCACAGGAAAGCTCGGATTTCACGTGCTCGAGCACCTTGCGGTAGTTTTGCTCAAACGCTTCTGCGGTGGTCTTTTCGTTCCGACTAAAATACCGCCCAGTATCGTTGATTCCGATGAGGATTGATATCCAATCGGGTGCAAGATCGATGCAGTCCTCCTGCCACCGATCCACCAGATCGGCGGACCGATTTCCAGAAATCCCGCGGTTGATGAACGTCAGATTGTGTTCTGGATACGACGCCGAGATCCACGCCGCACACATCATCGCATACCCCGTCCCCATGCCC
>JBDNGG010000415.1:0-2882 GCA_041689405.1 Terrimicrobiaceae bacterium
TCCGCTCAGAAGTCACCGATACAAGCACTTTTTTTCAAAATTCCTTGCCAGGACGGGAGTTTTCCTGCATTCTTGCCTTGGGTCTTTTGCTGATATCAGTTCTTGAGGTCATACTAATAAATACTGTTCGACGAAGAAAATACCAACTTGCGCATGAGCCCCACGACCAGAAGAGTTATCCAATGATGCCATTCAAAATCACACCAGTTACCACCCAAGACAAGAACGGACTTCTCAGATATTTTCGGAAGAGCGGAGAAGAAAAGCTGTCCGAGCTACGCCAAGAAATCGGCAATCAGAATTACAAGAAACTGGCTAGCGGAGTAAATAAAGCTGTCGGAGATTCGCTGGACGCCTTCAAGAGCGTTATTCTGAGCAAGGCGGAAGAAGACGAATGGGCGGATGACTCACGTTTGCGTTCAATCCTCGCGTCAACTTACTGTGCACAAGTCGCCATGCTTGATCTACGGAACCAAGTTTGGGCATACGAATTTATGGCGTTCTCTCGACGAATCGGTGAACTCTGGGAGAGATTCGTTCACATCCCATTCTCATATTCCGTGACGGATGTCTCTCCATTTGTCCCGCCTCTCTTTTCAGAAGTTCGATCCAACCTGAGAGGAGAGATCGAAGACTGCATTCGGGAGTTGCCGCTCTCGGACGAAGAGAAGAAAGAATTATTGGAATACTACGAAAAGGTGTGGATTCTCGTCGCCTCGGGCGAAATCAGCTTACAGCTTGATCTACACGCTGAAATCAACGGAAGAAAGGTGAACATCGATTTTAAGAGTGGATTCGGTTCGAATGAGAAAGGAAACACGAATCGACTATTAATGGTTGCTACGATTTATAAGAATTTGGAGGATGGCTACGAGAACGTTCTTCTTGTTCGTGCCCGCGAAGACCTCAACAACCACTATTTCAGAACACTTCGAGACTCTGAGGTTTGGCAGGCTTATTGTGGTGAAGAGGCATATGGGAAGATCGGTAAGTTCACAGGATTTGACCTGCGGAGCTGGATTTCCGAGAATATTGCTTGGGAGGACGACCTCCTTCCTGAAACTGTAAGTCACTTCATTGATAGTAATTTGATGGGATATTTGGAATGGTAATGCAAGCGGCACATAAAGATCCATATCGCGCCTTCTTCACAGCTGATGAAGCGTTGGGAGACTATATGGTCAGCTTGCTTAATTTGCAGGACGATGATCTGCTTTTTGAGCCTGCGGCTGGTGACGGTCACCTCATAGACTCCGTTAAAAAGACCGGAATAACCTGTCCGATTACGGCCTATGAGCTTAACCCCAAGCAGATATCGAACTTGGAGGGTAAGTTTGGTGCGGATGATTCGGTCGAAGTGGTTGAGCAGGATACTATTCTTTGCCCTGACTTAGATTTAAGAGAGACTTTCGGACCGCGTTTCACGAAGATCCTCGCCAACCCCCCTTACGGAGGCTGGCAAGAATTTGAACGGAGAGCAGATTTAAAAAAGCGATTTAAGGGTTTCTATGTCCGAGAGACATACTCGCTCTTCCTATTACGCTGTTTACGCCTCCTAGAAGTAGGTGGAAAGCTCGTCTTCATTATCCCCAATACGTTCCTTTACCTGAATTTGCATCAACCGCTTCGAGAGTATATTCTTGAAGAGTTTTCAGTGGAAAGCATTGATGTTTTTAACTCTTCCCTTTTCCCTGGAATATCCTTCGGCTATGCGGATCTTTGCATAATTACTATTCGTGGCGAGAGGTCTAAGGCACACAATTCGGTGCGAATCCGAACGGTAGAACGCTTAGATCAGTTTGAAGATCCTGATCATGCTCGATTGACTTCAAAATCGATTCCGCAGAACGACATTAAGAGCATATCGGGTTACGCTTTCCCGCTTTCCTCAGCTGAGGCTGATTATGCCATTAGCAGTGATCATAATATCGTGATGGGCGATTTGGCAAAGTGCGTCACCGGGTTCTATTCCGGAAGAGACAAGGAGTTTTTAAGGAAGAGTTCAGCAGAAGTTAAGCGAGCCAAGGCATATAATGTCGTAGATCTCGAATCAGTCGAATCTAATCCTCTATCAAGGGGTAACCTTTTGAATGGATTGTCTGGATCTAAGACGTTTGTGCCAATTCTAAAAGGTGGTGGATACAAATTCTTAAAGCCAAACCTTTGGTATATGGATTGGAGCGAGAAGGCGGTTGCACACTACAAATCTGACAAGAAGGCTAGGTTTCAGAACCCGTCATACTATTTCCGAGAAGGGATCGGATTCCCCATGGTTACATCATCTCAGCCAACAGCATCTATCTTAAAAGACGCCCTTTTTGATCAATCAATAGTTGGAATTTTCCCATCTGAAATCAGTTTAGAGTTTTTACTGGCATACTGCAACTCAGCCCCCTTCTGGGCTTGTTTAAAGGCTATAAACCCTTCTGCCAACAACTCTGCGAAATACATGCTTCGGACGCCGGTCATTCTTCCAGACAGGGAAACCGTATCAAGAATTACGGAACGTACTAAAGAGCTTTTAGGCATTCTACAGGATGGATCTACTGGAGCTGCACTTTTGGAAACGGAGATTCTAGAATCCATCACGCGCTACGTCAAAATAGATGCGTCGAACAAGGCGCTGGAGCCAACGGCGCTACGCGCCGTGGCTCAGCTCTGACGTTCGCTCTGAAAAATGAAAACTCTGATCGCTGCAATTGTAATGGGTGCGCTCGGGCTCGTTTGTGGTGCTGACGAGGTTGTGCATCCATTATCGGTTTAGATCGGTGACGGAACCTTGGTTAGAGCAGCGGCAGCTCTCGATAGCGTTGCAGTTTTATCCGAAGAGAGTAACGCTGAACTCCGATTCGTTTCGAAGGAAGGGGAGGATAGATCAATCA
>JBDNGG010000416.1:0-1336 GCA_041689405.1 Terrimicrobiaceae bacterium
ACGCGCGCCCGGGGACAATATTGCTTAAATTTCCCCGCCTGAAATTGAATGGGGAAACTCCGCCCCCACTTGACAACGAGGGCGAGATCCATAATCTCCCCACGAAAACTTTCCTCGATGTCCTCTGAATCCCATGCAAACTCTCTCGGTCTCGATTTCACCCAGCCATTTACGGATAACCCGTATCTGAATCTCTGCTATCCCAGCGGCAATCTATTTTTCACATCGGGTCATGTGAGCACGCAGAAGGGCAAGCTCGGCGCAGAAGTTTCCGTCGCCGAGGGATATGCTGCCGCGCGGGAAGTGATGGTCAAGATCCTCCATAGTCTCCGACAGAAGGTGGATTCCTTAGATAAAATCCGTGTCGTCAAGTTGCTCGGCTGCGTCAATTCGACCCCGGATTTCACGGACCAACATTTGGTGATCAATGGCGCATCCGATTTGATTCACGAAATCTTCGGAAAATCCGGTGATGGCTTTCATGCACGGTCAGCAGTCGGATTCGTATCCCTCCCGACTGGCGTTGCTGTGGAAGTCGAAGCGATATTCGAATTGAAGGCTTAAGATTTCACCCACCCACGAGGGCGCGATCAAAACCCAAGACTCTCGCCACCATAGGCGATTAGGCCTCGCATCCATTGCGAGGTATTAAACCCGAATTTTTCAATACCGGAGTGAAACGGAGGCCTCGCTTATAGGTTTAAGTCCTTTCTCCGCCTGCACAAAACTTAGAGCCTATAAATTCTTCGAGCATTGCCCACAAGGATGGCTTCCTGCTCTGCCTCACCGAGGCTTGAAATCAACCCTTCGGTTATGCTGACCCAGCGGCTAAGCCCGGATGCGAGCGTCACAACCGGCCAGTCCCCACCCCACACCAATCGTTCTGAGCCGAAAGATTCTAGCACGTGTGCAAACCACGGAAACAACCCGTCAGCAGTCCGCTGCTCTTCGCTGGCGTAGACGGTAACACCGGAGACTTTACAAGCCACATTGCTACGCTTGGCCAATGCCTTGGTTTGTTTTTTCCAGAAGTCCGATAAATTTGCAGCGATGTCGGGAACGCCGCAGTGATCAAGAACAAATGTCACGTCAGGACAGGCATCCACCAGTTCAACCGCCAGAGGCAACTGCCGCTCCAGCACACAAAGATCAAAACTCAGCCCCCGCCCTGCAAGCACCCGCACGTTTTCGCGGAAGCACGACGACTGCGAAACGGCGTTGGGCTGCGTGTGGAGAACCCTCCGGATACCTTTGAGTTTGGGATGCGTGATACGATCGAGGTAGGCTTCGAAGCCCTCCTGCTCAGGCCTTCCCGCTGCCACCACGCCGAGAATGC
>JBDNGG010000417.1:0-8674 GCA_041689405.1 Terrimicrobiaceae bacterium
CACCGCTCCGCTGGATGGTTATGATTTTGTCACCGAGGCGCGGCAGATGGGTGTCTCCTATCCGCACTTTCGTCGGCGATTCACCGAACAAATCGGACGCGCCCCGCAAGCCTACCTCCTTGACTGCCGCATGCGGTGGGCCGCTGCAAACCTTGCCTCTGAAGCCGCCTCGGTAAAGGCCGCTGCCTATGCCACCGGCGCACCTGATGCGCCTGCTCGTTCCACCACGGACTAGCCCGCGCAAATGCCTCGCGATGAAATTGAAGGCTCAGATCAGGGCCGCATCAGAATAATCTAGGAAAAGGTACCGGTGGGCATTTTCTTACACATTGGAACGATTGGGCAGATCCGATTCCTGTTCGGATCAAATCAAAATTCTCACTCGCCATGAAAGAAAATGTACGCTGCTACCTTTTGACCCATTTACCTTTCAGCTTGGTAAGTTTGGAAAAATGACATTGCAAATGGCATCAAGTGATGCTGTTATTCGTGCATGAGAACAACCGTGGCACTGGAAGACGACTTGTTGGCGACCGCATCCAAATGGACTGGAATCGAGAACAAATCCGAGTTGTTGAACTTCGTCTTGAAGGAATACATCAGGAGGGAAGCGGGCAGAAGACTGGCAGAAATGGGCGGTTCGATGCCCGATATTGAGCTGACTCCGAGAGGGGAAAGGTCCAACAGAGTTCCTGTGACTTTTGCCGGAAAGCCGTCTGCCAAAATCCAGTCCATGAAAGTCGCGAAAGAATGAAAGCAGGACCGCCCCGCGTTCTGATCGATACGAATCTTTGGGTGGCCTTCCTGCGGGCGACCAACCCGGCGATGCAGGAACTGTTGCGTGAGGATTTCATCGCGACTCACTCGTGCGTGATCGGCGAGTTGTTCGTGGGCTCGCTGAGCAAACGACCGATGATGATGGAGTTCATGCAGAGTTTGCCGAAAGTGGAGGAGGCTGAGCCATTGGAGGCGTTGACCCTGCTTGAGCGCAGGAATCTTTGGGGCCGCGGCTTGCAGTGGAATGACGTGCTGATCCTGGCCTCTGCCAAGATCAGCAACGTGAAGCTCTGGACGCTCGACAAACGACTAGCGCAGGTCGCGGAAAAACTCGGCGTGGCATGGAGCGCTTGAGTCATTCGGCTTAAAACAGTGCCATTGGGTCAGGGCAAAAGGGATCAGCAACGAATGGCACTAATTTAAGGAGGATTTGGGGTGATTCCGGATTGGGTCGCCCGTTGCTTCGCGGTGCTCATCCCGGCAGGACTGCTACCCGGCAGGCTATCTCCGCGTCGCTCCGGCTCAGGAATGTCGGTTGTATCTGACTAGTTCCCACGGCGTTGCCTTGGCTTGGTATAGGACCTGCCGTTGGTGCTTTCTCTTCGTCTTTCCGGAAAATTGCGCTCCTTGAGAAGTTAGACCTCGCGTATGACTCACGCTACCTCCTCGGAATGAGGCAGCAACCCTGCTGGAAACAGCGAAGAACCCCGTTTTTCGTGGTGTCATTCCGCTAATACCGCGAAAAACAATCTGATTTGCACGGGAGCGCTTGAACTTCGCGTTGTTCGGCAGCGCTTTGCCTTACACCGTTGCGGGCTCGAATTCTTCCATCGACGGACAGGTGCAAAATACATTGCGGTCGCCGAAGACGTTGTCGATGCGGGCGACGGCTGGCCAAAACTTATGCTCGTGCAGCCACGGTGCCGGGAATGCAGCCTGCTGACGAGTATAGGGACGGTCCCAGGTGTCCGCAGTCACAGATGCCGCCGTGTGCGGTGCATTGACGAGCAGATTATTTTCTTTATCCGACTCTCCCGTTTCGATTGACCGGAGTTCACCGTGGATGGAGATCATGGCATCACAGAACCGATCTAATTCGGCTTTCGACTCACTTTCCGTGGGTTCAATCATGAGCGTGCCAGCGACGGGCCAGCTCATTGTGGGCGCATGGAATCCGTAATCCATCAATCGCTTGGCAATATCCTCGACTTCAATTCCGGCCCTGGTTTTCCAATCCCGAACGTCCAAAATACACTCGTGCGCGACGCGGCCGCTGGTTCCTTTGTAGAGCACCGTATAGTACGGTTCGAGGCGTGCCGCAATGTAGTTGGCACTGAGGATTGCGACCCTGGTTGCGTCGAGAAGTCCATCAGGACCCATCATTGCAATATACATCCATGAGATCACCGTAATGCTTGCGCTGCCCCAAGGGGCTTGGGAGACCTCTCCGATTGCGTTATCCCCGCCAGTCGGAATTACCGAATGTCCTGGCAAAAACGATACCAGGTGCGACGCAACGCCGATGGGGCCAACGCCCGGCCCGCCTCCGCCATGCGGGATACAAAATGTCTTGTGCAGGTTGAGGTGACAAACATCGGCACCAAAGTCCCCCGGCCGACAAAGGCCAACCTGCGCATTCATGTTGGCGCCATCCATATAGACTTGTCCGCCGGCAGCGTGAACCCGTTCGCAGATATCAACAATTCCCGACTCGAAAACACCGTGGGTCGATGGATAGGTCACCATTAATGCAGCTAACTTATCCCTATGGCTGTCGATTTTCTTTTGGAGGTCGGCGATATCGATGTTGCCATCTTCATCGCAGCCGACAGGGAGCACTTGCATCCCGGCCATGACTGCGCTGGCAGGATTTGTGCCGTGGGCTGAGGTCGGGATGAGGCAGATCGTGCGATCCAGATCTCCCCGTGCGCGATGGTAGGCACGAATGACTAGAAGGCCTGCGAATTCGCCCTGAGAGCCGGCATTGGGCTGAAGCGAAACCGCTGAAAAACCGGTGATTTCTGCCAGCCAAGATTCCAACTGAGCAAACATGCGTTGATAGCCCTCGGCTTGACTCACGGGGACAAACGGATGCAGCCCGGCGATCTTCTCCCATGTCACAGGAAACATCTCGGATGCTGCGTTCAATTTCATCGTGCATGAGCCCAGCGGGATCATTGATGTCGTGAGAGACAGGTCCCGTGACTCAAGGCGACAGATGTAGCGCATCAGTTCCGTCTCCGTGTGATAGCTCCGAAAGACGGGATGAGTCAGGATTTGTCCTGAGCGCACAAGTGTTTCGGGTATCGTGCGGGTAGGACATCCCGGAACGACGGCAACGGCATTTCCTGAATTGAAAATCTTTAAAAAGTCATCCAGATCGCCAGTCGTTTCGTCCAGCGCGATAGTGACCGTGTGGTCGTCGAGCGCCCGGAGATTAATCCGGAAGCTTTCGGCCAAGCGGAGAATATCAAGGGAATTCACATTGCCCAGAGGAACACAAATCGTATCGAAAAATGGTGTGTTCGGAACATCGTAACCCAATTGACGAATCCCGTCAGCCAATACCACGGCTTTGCGATGCACGCGGGTCGCGATATCACGAAGGCCTTCCGGTCCGTGATAAATGGCATACATCGACGCCATGACCGCAAGAAGCACCTGCGCAGTGCAGATATTGCTCGTGGCCTTGTCCCGGCGGATGTGTTGTTCGCGGGTTTGCAACGTCAGGCGCAGCGCCGGTTTTCCTTCGGCATCCTTGGAAACACCAATGATGCGGCCCGGCATGCGGCGTTTGTGGGAATCGCGCGTTGCAAGAAACGCCGCGTGCGGCCCACCGTAGCCGAATGGTACTCCAAATCGCTGGGAGGTTCCGACGACTACATCAGCCCCACATTCTCCGGGCGGTTGAATAAGCGTCAGTGCGAGCAAATCCACTGCGACTACAGCAAGTGCTCCAGCGGCGTGGATTGCCTCCACTGCCGGCTTGAGCGGCCGGATCACGCCAGCGGTGCCAGGGTACTGCAGCAGCACGGCAAAAACATCTCCTGTCAGGTCCAGGTTGTCCGGATCGCAAACGCGAATCTCGACACCCAACGGCTCAGCGCGCGTTTGCAAGAGCGCGATAGTCTGCGGATGACAGTCCGAAGCGGCCACAAAGACGTCTCCCGATTTGATCCCTTGGCACATCGCCATGGCTTCCGCTGCTGCGGTGGATTCATCGAGCAACGAGGCGTTGGAAATCTCCATGCCTGTGAGGTCGCAGACCATGGTTTGAAAATTCAACAATGCTTCCAGACGTCCCTGTGCAATTTCTGCCTGGTAGGGTGTGTAGGCCGTGTACCAGCCCGGATTCTCAAGAATGTTCCGGCGAATCACGGCGGGCGTGATCGTTCCGCTGTAGCCCATACCGATGCAGGACTGAAATACCTGGTTCGGCTCAATGATTTCCCTGAGCGCAGCCAGCGCACCCTCTTCGCTGTGTGCGGCGGGGAGGTTTAACGAGCGATGGAAGCGAATGGCCTCCGGCACTGTGTCTGCCATTAAGGCATCCAGGTCCGTGGCGGAAACGACACCCAGCATTTCCTGAATTTCCTCAGGACTGGTGCCAATGTGCCGGCGAGAAAATCGCCCGTAGTCAAAAGATGATGTCATTTATGAAATTTGCTCGCGGTATGATTCAGGAGTCTTGAGCGCATCCAATTCGGCGGCATCCGAAAGGCGAATTTTGAAAATCCACCCATCGCCGAAGGGATCGGTATTGAGGAGGGCCGGATCGGCGTCCAGCGCCGCATTGGCCTCAATAACTTCACCAGAAACCGGTGAATAAATGTCACTGGCTGCTTTCACGGACTCAACCACGGCAATGGTTTTCGCAGCTTCAGCGAGGGTTCCCGGTTTGGGAGGCTCGACGAAAACAATATCTGTGAGCTCCGCTTGCGCGTGATCAGTGATCCCTACGGTTGCGGTGTCGCCTTCGACACGGATCCATTCATGGGAGTCGGCATATTTCAGATCTTCAGGAACATTCATTGGTAGAGTCGTATAGCGTTACGCTGCGCGGGAATAAAGCGGCTTCTTTTTGATCACGGCAGGATATTTTTTGCCGCGTACTTCGATTTCGACGGCTTGGCCGATTTTTGCGTGGGTTGTCGGGATGTATGCCATCGCAATCCCGATCCCTAAGCTCGGAGAAAGTGCCCCGCTGGATGTTTCACTGACTGCGACGCCATCGATGAATATAGGGTAATGGGAGCGGATAGGGGGCGACTTATCGGTCACCGCGAGCGCCATCAAGCGGGAGTTCAAGCCGGTCGCCTTTTGGGCATCCAGAGCTGATTTCCCGATGAAGTCTTCTTTCGTCAAATCAACAAAAAATCCCAGCCCTGCTTCAAGCGGGGTGCGATCCGGCGCGAGGTCGGAGCCATTCAAAGGGTAGCACATTTCCAGCCGCAGCGTGTCCCTTGCACCCAGTCCGCACGGTTTTGCCCCGGCGGAGACACACGCATCCCAGGCGGCAGCCGCATGCGTTGCAGAAATCACACATTCAAAACCCAGTTCGCCGGTGTATCCCGTAGTGACCAGCCAGACATCTGTGTCATTCCAGCGCGAGGCAGTCACGCGATTGCGTTCGACAGGAAGATCGAACCCAAACACCTGCTTACAGAGCGCGGGGGCGTCAGGTCCTTGCACGGCGACTGCTGCAAACGATTTGCTCTTATCTTCGAATTCCACATCCCCTGCCAAGTGACTTTTCATCCATGCCGCGTCTTCATCGATTTTCGATGCATTCACGATTAACAAATACGCGTCTTCCGCCGTCCTGTAAGCAATGAGGTCATCAATCACCCCGCCCTTTTGGTTCAACATCAGCGTGTATTGCGCCTCGCCCGGCAGAAGTTTCGAAATTCGATTGGTGAACAGTCCGTCCAGCCACCGCGTTGCATCCGGACCACGAACCAAAAACTCGCCCATGTGCGAGATGTCAAATATCCCCACCGCCTCACGCACCGCCCGGTGCTCATCCAGGATGCCTGTGTATTGAACCGGCATCTCCCAACCAGCAAAGTCCACCATCCGTGCTCCGGCGGATACGTGGACATCATGAAGCGGAGAACGTTGCGAGGGAGTGTCGGATGGAGTCATTATTTTTGTGGAACGGTCTGATCGTCAAAGTTAAGATACGTATATACTCCTAAGACCCGCTCATATTCGTCGAGGAGTTTCATTCCCTCCTTCGGCTTGAGGCGGTCCGATTTGATTGCTGCATCGGTCAATGATTTGATCCGGCGCGCCAATTCATTCACGTCCCACTGAGTGAGCGACAATACCTGCCCGACGGTGCTGCCCGGCAGCACCTCTTCGACATAGTATCCGCTGTCCTCGTCCTCATCGAGGAAGATGTGCATCTCGTTCACGCGGCCAAATAAGTTGTGCATATCACCCATGATATCCTGATATGCACCGGTGAGAAAAAACCCGATGTAATACGGGACGCCAGGTTCGTATCGGTGCAGTGGCAGCGTTTCCTTCACGTCTTGGAGGTCAATAAATTTGCTTACTTTCCCATCGGAATCACAAGTGATATCGACCAGCGTCGCGTTGCGATCCGGCGCTTCATCGAGGCGATGAATGGGCATCACGGGAAATAATTGGCCGAGCGCCCAGTGGTCGAGGAGCGACTGAAAAACCGAGAAGTTGCACAGGTATTGATCGCCCAGTGCGATTTCCATTTCCTTTACTTCCTCAGGCACGTAACGCATGCCTTGAAACATCCCGACCACACTGCTCGCGATGTTCCAATAGAGCGTCTCGATCTTGGCTTTCGCCCGCAGGTCAAGAAGCCCGAGATCAAACATCGATTGCGCCCGCTCCCGGATTTCCTGCGCGTCGTGCATGTTCTCAAGGCGGTTCTTTTTGCCCAGATTACTGTGGATTTCCACCATGTCATTAACCAAACTCGGGTCCGTGGATTCTGCGACCACCGTGCCTTTTGAGCCTGCCTTTTCGATGGATCCAAACGACTCGACGATCAGGATCGAGTGGTGAGCGACAATCGCACGCCCGCTCTCGCTGACAATGACCGGATGCGGCACGGCTTCCGCATCGCAGATTTCCTTGATGTTATAAACGATGTCGCGCGCGTACTCCGCCAGCGAGTAATTCATCGAGCTGTCGAAGGTGGTCCGTGACCCATCGTAATCCACACCGAGTCCACCGCCGACATCGATATAGCCCAGCTGATGGCCCATCTTTTTGAGTTTAGAATAAAACCGCGCCGCTTCGCGTGTCGCACGTTTGATAGTGCCAATGTCCGGAACTTGCGACCCGACGTGAAAGTGCACGAGTTCCAACGCATCCGCGAGTCCCGCCGCGTGCAGCACATCGCTGGCAGCCACCAGATCAGCCGTCGATAACCCGAACTTCGCATTCTCCCCGCCGCTGGTGGCCCACTTCCCCGATCCCTTGGAGAGCAGGCGCACGCGCAGGCCGATGCTTGGAGTGACATTCATTTTTGCCGCGACCCGCAGGATGTGCTCGAGCTCCTCAAGTTTTTCCACCACGAGGACGACGTGCTTGTCGAGTTTTTGCCCCAGCAGGGCAATGCGGATCACCTCGGTGTCTTTGTAGCCATTGCAAATGATGAGGCTCTCTGGATCCTGATGCATCGCGAGCGCAGCCATAAGCTCCGGTTTGCTGCCTGCCTCAATGCCGAAATGGTATTTTTTTCCGGCGTCGACGATTTCTTCGACGACTTCGCGGAGCTGGTTCACTTTGATCGGGAACACACCGCGGTAGACGTTCCCGTATCCGAACTCGGAGATCGCATCTGCAAAGGCATTGTTGATTGTCTCCACACGGTGCCGGAGGAGGTCGTGGAACCGAACTACGAGAGGAAATGCCAGATTCCGGCTGCGCGCCTCGGCTACCACCTCCATGAGATCGATCTCCTCGCTCTTTTTCGTGTTCGGACGAACAACCACGTTGCCGCTGGAGTTGACGTGAAAATAACCGCCGCTCCACCGGTCGATATTATATAGGGCGATTGCATCAGCTGGACCAAAATCAGACATTCTCCTGCCGACATAACAACGTGTTCGCAGAAAATCCAACGCGCATTACAAAAATCTTTTCCTCATTCCCCCGGAACGACTCGGAAAAGATCCCTTTCCATCCGTTCTTGTCACGCGTGCGCGGAGATGCGATGAGTATAAACCACGACCTCCTACAACCACCCGACGAAGCATGCCATCAGAAAATTCAGAGACTTGGTACCTGAGGAAACATGAAGATGGCGACGTCTTCGGTCCGGTCGCTTTCAGCAAAATCCAGGAATGGGCGAATACCGCGCAGGTCGCGCCGCAGGACATGATTTCTACAGACCAAGAGGTGTGGACCAAGGCGCCCATGGTGGCTGACTTGAAAATGGACTGGATTGTCAAAACGGGGGAGGACCAGTATTACGGCCCAACCACCATCGGCTCGCTCGCGGAGTTCCGCAAAAACGGTGAGATCAATGCGGAGACCATGATTCTCGACTGTTGCTCGGGCACGGAAATGCGCTTTGGATCATCTTCGTTTTACACCGCAGTATCGGTGGCAGAGGAAACTGACTTCATGAACCGTGGACCCGTGCGGGGAGCGATTCGCCTCGGGTTGCAACAGCGCATCCGTGAGCTGGAAATCAATCTCCTCGAAAAACGCCGACAGTTGGATCATGCCGCTCAAACGATCAATCGTTTGGAAGCCCGTGTGGCGACACTGGAGGCCCGGGTGAAAGAAATTTCGGGCTTCGGCTCTGCCCGGTGACGCATCGAGTCTTCGTCTACGGCACCCTGCGGCGCGGGGGGAGCCGTGCCATCGAAGACCATTTTGCGCCTGCCCGGCTTATTGCCTG
>JBDNGG010000418.1:0-2145 GCA_041689405.1 Terrimicrobiaceae bacterium
AGCATGGCCGGATTGATGGCGTGGTGAACAATGCCGGTGGTAACGATGCCATCGGGCTGAGGCATCAACCGTCGGAGTTCCGCGAGTCGTTAGAGAAAAATATTGTGACGTGTTTTGTGCTGATTCATCACGCGCTTGACGCCTTGATCGCAGCGCAGGGTTGTATTATTAACATTGGCTCAAAGTGCTCGGTGACAGGTCAGGGAGGGACGAGTGGATATGCGGCGAGCAAAGGCGCGATGAATGCACTCACGCGCGAGTGGGCGTTGGATCTCGGCAAGTTCGGCATACGGGTGAATTGCGTGATCCCGGCCGAGGTCATCACGCCGCTTTATGAGCGCTGGCTGGCGCAGGCCCCCGATCCCGCCGCCGCTCTAGCCCAGCTCAATAGCACGATTCCGCTGGGGCGTCGCACCACGACGGCGCAAGAAATCGCTGATGCGGTGGTTTTTGTGGCCTCGCCAAAATCATCGCATACGACCGGGCAACTTCTCTATGTCGATGGCGGCTACGTCCACCTCGACCGCGCCTGCACGCAAGCAACCTCCCACCTCAAATCTTCGTGATCGATACGCACCAATACTTAATCCAAAATGAGGTGCGACGGATTTCTAGACCAAATTTGTTTTAGTTAAGAGACTGGAGAATGGCCTCAAATTCGGCAGGGGTTTGGTAGTCCGCGAAAAACCCCTGCAATCCATCGGGATCGCTGCGGGCGTCGGATTTATCTTTGACCTCATCATCCGTCGCTAAAGTTATCCGCGACGAGGGTGTTTTCTCACTATAAGGGCGAAGTGTTTGCGGTGATGTTTGTAGTAGGATTCGATGTAGTCAAATATTTCGGTGCGCGCCGATGGAGTCGATGAAGCAACCCTCTCGGAGCATTTCGGTTTTCAAGGTTCCCAGGACGGACTCGGTTCAGGCGTGGTGATAGGTATTAACCCAGGCTGACCTGCTTCGGCGCATTCCCGCGTGGCTGAGGATTTGGCGATAAGCACCGCTGCCATACTGGCTGCCGCGGTCGCTGTGGAAGATGAGACCTGGAGCGATGTCGCGTGAACCGAGGGCTTGTTTGAGGGCGTCGCTTACGAGTTAAGTGCGCAGGTGCCCGGCCGAAGCCCAGCCGACAACCGAGCATCGCGAGACAGCCAGCCGCTAGGCTGCCTCGAAGAATTGAACGAAGTGAGGCAATCCCGCGTGAGCAGAATAAGGCGCTCTCGGTAGAAATGGCGGCAGCTCTAACCTCCCTGAGTAAGCCGGAGGAGGCGTCTCCACTCGCGCGCCCCCGCCTTCGCATTGAAGGCGGGACGCTGGAGCTTTTTTGGATTATGCCGTAGCGGCCTCGCAGCGGTTGCGGACGTCGTTATGCGCTGATTGCACGCCAGCAGATTGTGATTCTACGACCGAGCGGATATGCGCTGGTAGATCTTCTTCCAAAGCGGCGCTGTATGCAGAGACAGCATAGCCCTCGCCGCGCTCACATTCGGACAAAATGGCATGGTCGCCACCGTTGGTAATAGCGGATTTGAGGTCGATCCAGCCGCGGTGAGCAGCGGCGGCGGTGCTTCCAGTTGTCTCAGGCTCTTCGCCCAACGCGTTTACAAGTTCGTGAAGTTCGGCTGCGAACGTCGCACGTTGCTGCGAATAATTGCCGAGGAGAGTTGTCAGTTCGGGGTGCTTAATCTTTTCTCCGGATTCGCGAAAGCCGTCCTGGCCGTCTTTGCAGATTTCGATGAGGTGGTTTAACGTCTTGGTCGTATTCATTGTGTTTATTGGTTTACTTTGACTTCGGAGCAACTCGGTCGGAATCGACCGGCACCGTGGGTGGCAACGACGTCTCCATATTGACTTTCTCTCCTCATCATAGATCGCAGTTCAGGCGGTCACGGCTGTATTTTTTTGGATTTTCTTGCCGAGGTTTCTGCAGTTGCCTGACGGCGGTTTCGGAATTTATTTTAAGCACTGCACTTGACTGCGATGTTGAGACCGCTAAGTCCCTGATACCCAAGCCATGATGTTTAGACCCGGCAACGAATACACACGACGGGAGATTCATGCGCATCTCGGAGGTAGTCTCGTATCATGCTTACCCACCTCTAATGGCGCCATTGTTGCCGCGTGCCTCAGCAAAAAGTTCAGTCCTCG
>JBDNGG010000419.1:0-2881 GCA_041689405.1 Terrimicrobiaceae bacterium
CCCAAGGCAGTGAAGACGCCCAAGGCAGTGAAGACGCCCAAGGCAGTGAAGACGCCCAAGGCAGTGAAAGCTGATACGCGTAGTAATTCCGCGCCCAAAGCTCCTAAAACCCGCGGCAAGGGCAACAAATCAGGCGGCATGTCCGCCGAATTGGCTGCCACCCATGCCCAGTTGAATGGCAATGGTGCCAAATCTCCTGCGGACACCCAGCGCGCCGTCCAAGAGAAAGTCCGTGAGCTAATCAAGCTCGCGAAGGAACAGGGGTATGTTACGTTTGATGATCTAGAGGAAATCATCCCAGACGGAATCAACGATCCGGATACGCTCGACTCGATTATTGCCCAACTGCGTGCGGTCGAGATCGATATCATCGATGCTTCCGATGTGGACCGCGTCAAGGACGTTAAAAAAGATGACGATGACGAAAAAGATGAGAAATCAGATTCCAAACTCGACATTCTCGATGACCCCGTCCGTATGTATCTTCGTCAGATGGGACAAGTCCCGTTGCTCACCCGTGAGCAAGAGGTTGAGATTTCCAAGCGTATTGAAGACGCTGAATTGAAGGTCCAGGAGATTCTTTACAGCTTCGGATTTGTTGCCCGAGCCCACCTCGATTTGGCACAGAAGCTGGTTGATATGCGTGAGCGCTTCGATCGTGTGATTCAGGACAAGAAGATCGAAAGCCGCGAGCGGTACATGAAGGTGCTGCCACGGCTGTGTCTTCAGGTGAAAAAGCAGACTGAAAAAGTCACTGCCCTTTATCGGGCGGTCGGCGATGCAAAACCTGGGTCTGCCGGAATAAAGAACTTCGACCGCGACCTCGCAGGACTTGCCAAGATTTATCCGAAGTTTTTCTTCAAACAGAAAGTGATTGAAGATTTCGTTTCACTCGCAGACGACAGCCATCGCCTGGTTCTGAGCTTGGCCAAGGAAGTGGACCGAATCAAGCGCAGCGGAAAAAGTGCCAGCATCGTCAAAGCGAAGGCGAACCTCACAGCGCAGCTTCGCGAGCTGGAGGCGCGGCTCTGGATGTCGCCTGCCGACTACGAAGGCCGCCACTCGGAGCTCAAAGAGTGGCATCGTAAGGCGCTCAAAGCAAAGACCGAGATGGTCGAAGCCAATTTGCGCCTCGTGATTTCGATTGCTAAAAAATACACCAACCGCGGCCTATCGTTCCTCGATTTGATTCAAGAAGGCAACATGGGTCTGATGAAGGCGGTTGAAAAATTTGAATACCGCCGCGGATACAAATTTTCTACCTACGCCACCTGGTGGATTCGTCAGGCGATCACGCGTTCAATTGCTGATCAGGCAAGGACAATCCGCATCCCGGTGCATATGATCGAGACGATCAATAAACTCATCCGGGTTCAAAAACAGCTCGTTCAAGAGTATGGACGGGAGCCGAATCCCGAAGAAGTAGCAGAGGAAATTCAATTGCCTGTCGAACGCGTCCGCGCGGTGCTTAAGATGGCGCAACAGCCAATATCTTTGCAGGCGCCTGTAGGCGACAGCGATGACACCAGCTTCGGAGATTTCATCGAAGATAAGGGAGCTGAAAATCCTGCGGATCAGGCTGCCCTCGTCCTGCTCAAGGATAAAATCAAAGACGTGCTGGACACCTTGACTGAGCGTGAGCGTCAGGTCTTGGAACAACGGTTTGGATTGGTGGACGGTTACAGCCGCACGCTGGAAGAAGTCGGACGGCAATTTAAAGTCACTCGCGAACGTATCCGGCAGATCGAGGCGAAAGCGCTGCGCAAAATGCGCCACCCGACCCGGATTCGGCAACTCGAGGGATTCCTTGAGCCGCAGGACGTTTGATGCCGCGTGACATTGGCATCCTGCCAATAGTTCTGTTTAGCGGAAAAACCGAAAGGAAATTTCCCGCAGAACGCTTTCACGGTCGTACCTCGTTGCGTGCATCACGGCCTTGGCGCGGACTCCAGTAGGTTTCGTATTGCTCTCCTTTTACTTCGGTAGGGCGCGGAGTCCCATCGGCGTCGACTATTTGGCATGGGAGGTGTGAGTGTGCGTTTGACACCGGGTTAGGAGAAGTCGGACGACGAGGGACCGCCATCGCTACCAAATTTGGTGGGGCGAATATGCGCGTGAGGGCCTAGTTTCGCGCCGCTTTCAATACAGCGATCACGCGATCGAGTTCCGTGTGCGTATTGTAAAAGTGGGGGCTCATCCGGAGCCATGCGCCGCCGTCGCGCGTGTTGCGTAGTGATGCGCTGATCTGGTTTGCCTCCAAGGCCGCAAAAAGTTTGGAGCAATCGGTTTCCGGATGCCGCGCTGTCACGATACCGGAACGCATCGGCTCGTTATTGCCGGGCGATAGAAACTCGAACCCGAGGGCTGCAAGCGATTGCTGCAGGTAATCGCGGAGCTCTAAAATTCGCACGGCCACTATGTCGGGTCCCACCTCCTGGAATTTACGAATGGAAGCAATCATTCCATAAATCCCCGTGATATTCAGGACGCCTGGCTCGTAACGCTGGGCAGAGTCAACAAACTCGATTTGGTCCTGTGAAATGAAGTTGGGTGAGGTGATGTTCCATGCGCCTAGGAGCGTTGGACGACAAATCTCAAAATTCCGCCTGGCGACATAGACAATCCCGATAGATAGCGGCCCCAGGAGCCATTTATGAGCGTCAGCACTTAGGAAGTCGACGTTGGCCACATCCACCGGAAATGCGCCCAGCGTTTGAATGGCATCTAACGAAAATAATACGCCGAGGGAGCGTGCGAGTTGGCCGATTGCTGCGACATCGATCCTCCAGCCGCTGAGAAAATGGCAGGATGCCAGTGCGATCAGCCGCGTGCGCGGGGTGATCGCCTCTTCTACCAATCCCGGCGTAATCCGTCCCGGTTC
>JBDNGG010000420.1:0-5782 GCA_041689405.1 Terrimicrobiaceae bacterium
ATAAGGCCATTTTCGTAATGAAGCCGAAACGCATTCACCGACGGATCCCGTCGGTCCCGTAGGCCACGAATCGCTTCCAGCGCCTCGTCCGAGCACGCCGAGCAGGCTTGCTCGACAAGTTCCCAGGAAAAATCCCCGTTCTCGACCGCCTCCCAGACTCGCTCTCCTTTCCATGCCGTGATTTCGTCGATCCCTGCCGACGCTGTTGATCCGCGCTCGATCACGCTCTCGACCATCTCCGCGCTGTGAAAGAGATACGACTCCACCCCCCCATAATACACAGCGACCACCTCCTCGAATCGCGTGCCGTCCGCCACCTGCGCGAGATCTCCCTCCATGGAAAACGGAAGCGAGGATCCCCCGAAGAACGGCACGGCATCCCGCTTGATGCGGGCGTGCATTTCACCGATCCAATCCGGATTCCATGACAGATGTTTGTCGAAGAAAACCGGCACCGATCGGCCAGCCCGTTCGAAAACCCGCATCATTTCATCGAAAAATTCCTTCCGTGGATAGAGCTTTTGGCCAAATTCGTTTTCAGGATAGTCCCCGTGCTCAGCGATCAAAAGCACAGCATCCACCGCCAGATCGGTCCCGCCCTGCATCAGCGCCCCCTCGATGGAGTCGTAGCTCGTTATGCCGTAACGCGCCTGCATCGCCGGGATTAAATCCCTCTGCGGATGCCGCTGCGCCGCGTAGATCGTTGTGAGCTTGGTCGCTGGCTGCGTCCAACCATACAGTGCGTCGTTGGGAAATGGCTCGAGCCAACGAGATAAAATCACATCTGCGTGCGACAGCGGTCGGCATTCCGTGCATAGTGCAGCCACGCGTAGTTTAGGCTTACTCATAGTTCCGTGGTCGCCACCGTGGGCGATATTAAGTTCCAATCCCCTCCCTCTGCTTCCCGTGCAAAAAGGCCTTCCGCCGAGAAGCGGTTTAACGGGACGTATCCAAGCCCTCGAGCCGCCGTCAAGTCCACCCGCGGATTATCAGATTCCGAGACCACGTTGAAAATCCCGCCCGGCACGTCCGCGAAAACTCCAGCCTCAACCGCTCGACCGACATCTTCCATCGTCACAGAAAGCGACCGTGCCCGCAGACTGTGCCGCCAAACGTCGTCCGTTTTCGTTCCAACGGGAAACGGCTGCCCAATACGCAAGGAGATCATCTCCATCCCATACTGGTGCTGATAAACACTGGCGAGGCTCTCACCAAACAATTTCGTGCAGGCATAGAGGTTACTAGGGGCCGGGTAACTCGACTCCCGAAAATCGGGTCGATTCAGATCGGCCAACTGGATCGTCAAGCTGCTCGCATAGACCACCCGCCGCACGCCAGCCCGTCGGGCCGCCTCGAATACATGGTAAGTCGACGTCGGATTCACCCGCAACACTGCTTCATCGAACGAATCGACCTCCGTCGGCCCGGGTTCAGCCCGGTTCTCGTAGTTGACCCCAGCCACCACGGCAAGATGCACGACCAGATCCACACCCTCCATGAGAACGACAACCTGCGGAAAATCCATCAAATCCGCTTCCCGGTATCCGCTCAGCACATCTTGCTCCGACGCTGGCCGCAGATCTGTGGGGATGACGTGACAACTCCGGGACAGCCGTTCGATCACCGGACCTGCCACCCGGCCTTTTGCTCCGGTAATCAGAACACGGGGGGGGTGATCTCTCGCAGTCATCAAAGCGCTACTGCGGTTGGCGTCGAATCATTGGCCCCTATTTGACCACTAGGGCATCGAGCGATTGCATCAATCTCGACCTTGATCCCATTCAACAGACCGGCTTGCAATGTCGCCCGGGCCGGCGGAACATCCGATTTGAAATATTCCCCGTATGCTTTGTCGAATTCCGCAAAATCCCTCAGATCGGCGAGATAGCAGGTGCACTTCACCACATCATCACGAGTGCATCCCGCCTGCTCAAGAATCACCCCGATATTGTCCAGCGTGAGCTGCGTCTCTTCCGCGATTGTGCCGGAAACCACCGCCTTCGTGGTCATATCGAGCGGGCCTTGCCCACTCACGAAGAGCCAGCCATCCATAACAACTCCTCCGGAGATATGTGCGGACGAATTCTTTAACCGTGGATCACTAATTCTATTTTTCACAAACCAAACAATATGACGATTCAAAGGGCGATAGGAAGGCGATTTTAACTACCTGAAATTCAACGTTTTCATTGGTCGAAGCATAGGATCGATCAAAAATTCCACAATTCCCAATCACGTGGTCACTCAAACTGACCACTTTATTGGCTCGAAGTATCCACCGGCACGCCGCCCGACAAGATGGCATCCAAAGCGGGTTTCATGACTTCCATCCATCCAAACCACCTCTTGAGAATCCAGAGGCATGGTGTACGATGCAATGAGATACCTTTTCGGACCATCAGCGAGGCCAGAAGGCGTGTTCACAGCTCCGTTCGAAGACAAGCTGGGACCATCCGTCCGTAAGACCCCGTCACCGTCCAACACCCCGCGTTGCAGATTGCGCCGTCCGCTGGGACTCCGACTCTCCACGATGGTCAAATCGCTGTATTTTGCCACCTCTTCCAGGGGTCCGGCGGGGTTCCGGGCGAACCTCCAACCTTCCGGATTCTGGTCGGAAAGGGCCGTCCGCAAAAAACTAGTGAGAACCTCGGATCGGGCTGCGACGACCGTGAACAAAGTGGCCAAGATCAGGACCGCAAAGCGGAAACGTTTTTCAAATGTGTGGCTGGTCTTCATAATTTAATCTCACTCCCCTCAGTTGGTGTCCGGATCGTCGAAATACTCAGATTGTCGGGCTTCAGCTGTGAACACGCGTACGGATTTGACCTGCATCGGCGTGTAGGAGTAGAGCCCAATCCGGTCGTGACCGGGGCCGAGCAGGGGACTTGTCTCCTCATACTCGAGAACCGTTTTTCCATCGACGGTCATGCGCACATGCTTGCCGTCGAACTCCGCCACGATCTTGTAGAAGCGCCCGGGTTCGACCTTGATGCGCACTTCTGCCGCGTCGGTCATTACCGTTTCGCGGTTCCGGCTAATGACGTTGGCACTATTGAATCGGGAGCCGAACTGAAGGGCATAACCGCTCAGTGGCTTTTCGGCGCTTGTGTGGAGGCCCGCGGCTAGGTCACTGGCATACCCGGTTTTGTCTTGCGGGTCCTGTTCCCAGCCTGGCGGGACGGATGCGGCGACGAACTCGATCCGTTGTAGGGCCGGCATGCGGCGAGTCAGCAAAAGGACATTGCCGTCCCCCCCGCCTTTGGCAACCAGCTTCCCGTCTTGAATCTCCCACGAGCCCGAAACCGCCTCCCATTGGTCTCCTAAACTTGCGCGGTCAAAATTGTCGTGGAAATCCTCCCGCCAACTATCCGCGACCGCGAGTTGGCGGGGAGCTTCCAGAACTTCCGCCTTGAGGAACTGCGGGCTGGGCGGCCCGATATAGTCGCCCATCCGCCGCGAGGTCATGGTGGAGTCAGCCGCGACAACCCGGTTTTGGAAATACGGCACATCAATGGCAAAGAGCGGTGCCTCGGTCAGCAACTTGTCCCTTGCGGCGCAAATTTCGATCGCTTTTTCCACAGCTTCACGATCAGCCCCATTGCTGCGCCGCACCCGCTCCATGCTGGCCGCCGCTTCCATGTTCAACGAAACGAATTCCAATCCTGTGCGGACGAAAGCCACGCGCTCGGCATAGACGGGATCGACCCCTTCGGCCTCCGCTTGGACCCGAGCACGCTCCAGTGCTTCACGGGCCTTCGCAATATGCTGGGGCGTGTGAATCTGGCGCAGCATTTCGAGGTGCTTTAAACGGTCGCCCGAGGATGCCCGCCAAGCCGGGTTTTCCACCAAGTCGATGTGGGCTTTCTCTTGGAGTTCGTAGTAAGCCCGCACGTCCTCCGCCGCCGGGCCAAAGCCACGCTCGTAATAATCGCGCAGGATGGCCCGCCCATCGGCACCCAGATCGTAGGCCAGCCGCGACATCAGATAGCTCTGCGGTCCCTGCGTAGCCGAAAACTGGAAGACCGAATCGATGTCTAGGACGTGGCAATTCATCTCCGCAAGTGTCTCGAAAAGCGCGTGGGTCTTCTCCATCGCCACTGACGGCATGCCCCAGAAGCCGCCATCATACCAAGAAAAATTTGGTCGGTAACCGATCAATTTGGCACCAGCCGCCTTCCATTTGTGCATGTCATCCCGAGTCTGGCCCCATTCGGCTTCTGTGCTGAAGGGGTAGTGACCGACAAACGAAACAGCAATGCCGTCCTCGAGTCTGGTCTCGATGGGGGCGGACTTGTAGACGGCGTAACCAAGCACATCAAGAAAGACCTTCTTGTCCGGTGCCCGCTCCCGCAGTCCGCGAATCAAAGTGTTCCAATACTTGACGTAGCGCTCGGTGAGGACACCCGGCGGGGCCTTGGGATGGTCCATCGCCACGCAAGCTGCGCACACGCACCAGCCGCCCCCGTCGTTTGGCGTGGCACCCAGCGATTCCACCCGGGGGTTGTCACGTAACACGTCCATCTGGTTGTCCAACCATTGCTTCGCCACGGCGGGATTGGACACGCACAGTTTTGCATCGCGGCCCCGGCCGCGCATGCCGTCCGACAACAGCGCAAAATATTCGGGGTGCTTTTCCCAATACTGGTCGGACCAATCGTTGTAGGCGTGATCGCGCGGCAAGACATGTGAGCTGCGACCGTTCAACCGGTGCGCGTTTTCCCAAAAATAATTCACCGCTGCCACATCTTCGCCCTGATCGGTCCGAGCGTATCTCGATTCCAAACGGAAGTATCGCGAGCGGGCCGGCGGATGAAAGCGGAAGGTAAAGGGCTCAAAGGCAATCCGGGCGCGGCGCGGAATGTCCGTGCCCAGCTCTCCCGGCCAGAGCCAGCGCACTCCCAAGCGGTCATGGATGAAGGTGCTCACCGCGTTCGCAGTCCCGAACTCGCCCACGGGGGTCGGGCTATAAACGAGAGGTTTTGGAATGATAAACGATTCGCGGTCGCGCCCAGCGATGACCAAGTAACGGTCGTTCGCGGCAATAAGAATCTCCTCGGGATGTTGGAAGTCGAAATCCAATTCGGGGAAAAGAGAGTTCAAAATCGGCTGATAGCCAACCCAGACCGCGCGCTCCGGGAGAGGGTCTGGAGTACCCTGAATGATTTCCGGACGCTGACCGGTAATACGTTCCACGTAGCCAGCGAGGTCGTTGGCGGCTCGGTGGACTTCTTCGCTTGGATCTTCCACCGGCACGATGATCGGTGCGGTGGAGATACCCTCCGCCACCCAGACCATGCCGGAGGGTTCTGCCGAGGCGGAAGAGTCACCCGCTGCGAGGAACAGAGCGAGAAGAGCACCGCACAGAGGGAAGGAGGTGTGATTCATGGTATGGTTTTGGGGTGGAGAGCCCTCATGGATCATCTCTACCAAGGAGCTCCGTCATCTGTCACTCGCCAAGGGGTCATTCCGCCCGGTCACTTCTCAGGACCAGCTCGAAGACGGAACAGAAAGGGCTCTCGACAAGCCCTAAAAGCACGCAGCGAAGATGCCTTATGAAAGACGGCGAAATTGCGGAAGTGCTCACAGCGAAGATTAGCAGGTCCGCCACCCCTCCCGGGACATTGGAATTCTCGAAAGGCACGAACCTTAGTCCGCCGTTTTCTTCAAAGGATGACTCGTGAGGAGACGCTCCAGGGTCGGCTTCATCGCTTCCATCCAGCGGAGGAATCCCGGCATGGCCACATGCAGACGGTCGGGCATCACCTCCGGGCTGATGCTGCCA
>JBDNGG010000421.1:0-3121 GCA_041689405.1 Terrimicrobiaceae bacterium
AAACGGAGGCTGATTTCGAAACGATGAAAGTGTTCACCTATTATGTCCCGATTGCGGGAAAACCTGAGGACGACGAGCTTGCGCTGATCGATGTTTGGAAAAAATCATGGAGCCGCTGCGGATGGGAACCAGTGGTTTTGAATCAATCGCATTTACCGGATGATCCCGAGGCCCGGAGATTATTGCGGGCCTTTAAAAAACAACCGACGCGTCTGAGGCCCGGGATGGCTTACGCGTCATTTGCGAGGTGGCTTGCAGTCGCTGAGCAAGGGGGCGGGTTCATGTGTGACTACGACGTGATAAACTATTCTTTCACCCCGTTGCCTGTCGGTGAGATCACGGTTTACGAGCGGCATGTGCCGTGTTTGGTTAGCGGCACGCCCGAAGAATTCATGCGGATCTGCCGCCTCTTTGCAGACTATCGTGCGGATGCGGCAGACCGGGTCGGCTGGTGGAAATGTACTTCAGACATGAAAGTCCTGATTCGGCGACCCGAAGCGTATTTGCAACGCCGCGACTGCGCCGAGTATTTCTTACCAGGTTGGGAAACAGCAGCGGCTGTGCATTTTAGCAATTTTGCAATGAAACCCCGGGGCCAAATGCCGCGGCATTCCCGAATCGAAGCGCTGCGTCCATTTTCGTGAGAACGCCACGAGTCGCATTTGTCTATTCCGGTGGGCGTGAGGTGCGCTGGGCATGCCCGGATGCCAGTGACGGCCCGTCGGAGTTTTTCTACGGAGCCACGGAACTGCATCGCGAAGGCTGGACGGTCAAAGTGGTCGACTTCATTGATCAACCGCATTCAGTCGCTGCGGCGCTGTCGAATGCGATCATCGGGCGGATACTTCCTGTCCGAGTTCGCGCTGAGCACCTCATCGGTGCATGGTCACTTCGACATATCCTTCGCGACACGGATGTGATCATTGCCAGCACATCCTATATCGCCCTTGCCATCGAGACTTTGCGTGCGCTGGGGATGCGCTTGCCGCCGGTCGTGGCGGTTCATTGTGGAATCGCAAATCACTCACCCTCATACATCCGACAGCGAGTATCCTCCTGTCTCCTAGGACGGCAGCAGTCGATCTTTTTTGCAGCTGCCGAGGCAGTGGAAACGGCTCGAATTTTTTCGCTTAGCGACTCCTGTGTCCACGCCAATGCCTTCGGCGTGGATAGCTCCTACTGGACTCCACCCGATCAAAATCGAAGTCGTCGATACATTCTCTCGGTAGGAAATGATGCCCGGAGGGATTATGCCACGCTGGTCCAAGCTGCAGGTGGCTGGGATGTGCCCGTAAAGATTCTAACCAAACGAGACATTCCTGGTCCCATTCCCCCAAACGTGGAGTTGCTTAACGGCAGTTGGCATAGCCCGGCTGTCACCGATTCCGAATTACGTGAGCTCTATCGGGGAGCGGCAGCCGTTGTCATACCGCTGATCGATTCCGCTCAACCCTCGGGTCAAAGCGTCGCCCTGCAGGCCATGGCATGCGGCTGCCCTGTGGTGATGTCGCGCACATCCGGATTGTGGACTGGTGACGATTTTATCGATGGCGAGCATATTCGGCTTGTTTGCTTCGGCTCCGCTGCGGCGTTGGGCGGGGCGGTGCAGGAGTTGTTGGATCGTCCGGATCTCGCCGCCGCGATGGGCTCGAATGCTGCGTCGCAAGTGAAGCTTCGGGGTGACGTCGCCGGGTTTGCTGTTCGTCTCAAACCAGTGATCCTAAAAGCGGCGGCTTGGCAGATTGACAATTCTGCGGTTGTATAAGACTCCAGCCATGTTGTTTGCCCGAATCCGAAAACCCACCGTTGCTATCAGTATGGTCCCAGCTAGAGGGCCGTGGGGCGGTAGTAGCCCGTTTGTGTCACAGCTTTCGAACCTGCTTTGGCGACGGGGTTGGAGGGTTGTGTTTGATCTGAACTCCGACCCCGACGCGGTGCTCATGATTGATCCGCGCAAGGATCATCCTGCCAAGCGGTTTGGTCTGGTGGACCTGGAAAAATTTCGTGAATCGCATCCACAAGTTCCGGTATTGCACCGAGTGAATGAATGCGATCAACGGAAGGGAACCGATGATATTGACGAGCTGCTTCGACGGACTCACGAACTCTCCGATTTCACGGTGTTTATTTCTGCCTGGCTGAGGGATTATTTTGCGGAGCGCTGGTTGGATACGATGCGACCACACAGCGTGATTTACAACGGCGCAGACCCGAAAATTTATCACCCTATAGGTAATCACCTGCCTGCTCCCGGCGAGGTCGTGCGACTGGTGACGCACCACTGGTCGGACAATTGGCTGAAGGGATACGATATCTACCAGCAGATTGATCATTTGATAGCGGATGGTAAACTTCCGGGTGTTGCTCTGCGGATCATTGGCCGCTGGCCGAAGGAAATCAAATGGCGTGCCGCGGAAACGTTTGGGCCGCTTACCGGACTCCCGTTGGCGGCAAAGTTGCGAGAGTGCCACATCTACGTCACTGCCTCGCGTTGGGAGCCCTGTGGGATGCACCATGTCGAAGGCGCGCAATGTGGATTGCCCTTGGTTTATCACGAGGATGGTGGCGGTATCGTCGAGGCGGGGAAACGCTACGGCATTGGTTTTCGTGACGACCCCTCTGCTGCCATTTGTAAAGCAGCGGGTCGTCTTGGTGATCTTCGGCACCGGCTCTTGGGCGACCTACCGTCCGGCGAGCGCATGGTGATGGATTATGCGGACGTATTGCAGCGGCTCATCATCGAGTCCGGTCGTCTGTGAAGACGTGCATTCCGACGATACGCATTTGGGATGATGCGTATGCTTACAAAAAAATGTTTGTCCTCTACGGGATGGATGTCCTGCGTAGGGAGGGTGCTGTCACCCTCGTCCGAGAGAGTTACGATGCGTTCGAAAAACGGGGTGCTCCGCAGCGCGAGGGGGCGCCGTATAACAGCCACAAAAATCTTGTCTTATTCGAAGTCGAGTGGAACGGCAAAACCGTTCGCTGCGTTTACGATGCCAACGATATCTATTATAAAATTCCGCCACGGGTCCTTGATTGGTGCGATTTGTATTTTAAGTCTAATTTCCAAGAGCAGTATCTGCGTGAAGGGCAGCGGGCAGCCGGTGATTATTGGGAC
>JBDNGG010000422.1:0-3637 GCA_041689405.1 Terrimicrobiaceae bacterium
AATGGGGACAGGCCGAATCCCGCTCCACTCAGGAGCAAAAACAAACCGATGTCGGCATGTGGTTTCTGCGCTCCGAAGACGGAGGTGTCACTTGGTCAGAGCGTCTCCCCGCACCCGCCAACAGCCCTCATGGACCAATTCAATTGGCGGACGGACGTTTGCTCTACGCGGGAAAAGAACTTTGGACGGAAGAAAAAAAAGTTGGGATCTGGGAATCTCCGGACGATGGGATCTCCTGGCGATACCTGGCCGACCTTCCCACGAGGCCCAATGAAACCATGTCCCGTTATCATGAGCTTCACGCCGTCGAAGCCGCAGACGGAACTCTCTGTGTCCAGATCCGCAATCACAACAACAACAAGAAGCACGAAACCTTGCAGACCGAGTCGCACGACAGGGGTAAAACCAGTTCGGACAATGGCCAGACCTGGTCCGATGAATTCCGCATCACCGACGACGCCGCGTCTTGGGATCTTGGGTATCCGAGTACCGCCCAGAACGCCGATGGAACTCTCGTGACCATATGGTATGAGGTCTTGTCGGATTCCCCGCAGGCCGTACTCCGCCAGGCCCGCTGGAGATTAAAAATAGCGCCACTCTGATCTGACCCTCACCGGCGAATTGGACCTTCGCCGCACGACGACCGTCGCTGGCGGAGGACTCTCCATCAACAGCACTGAAACAGACTTCCAAGACGAGAACGGCTCGACGGCCATTACGGTCAACGGCGGGTCCCCGGGAGCCACCGGCACGATCAACGGACTCAGCGCAACCCTGTCAATATCCGGCAACAATCTGGTTTTGGACGTTGTTGCCCGGCCATGAAGCCTGGCCTTATTGGGCGGCGCAGTCCTCCTGTTGATGGCTCGGCGGCGCGCCAATCGCCTGCCCGTTCCTGCATCCCAAAGGATCCGATGTGAAATGGGGAAGCTGGATCAAATCACTTGGCGATCAAATCGTCTGGCAGACTGGAGAGCGGGGCGAGGTCTTTGCCGATAATGATTTGGCGTGCCAAGTAGAGGCGTTGGGCGGGTACGCTGTTTTTGTCCGGCAGGAAGGCCAACACCTCCCATTGGCGTTTGCCAAAGGGGAAACTATTGTTGAGGATCAATCCATAATCGCGGATGAAGTCAGCTTCGTCAGGTTGGGTCAGAGCATCCAGAGGCACATTTATTACAACCAGGTTAGGCGATATTTCACGTATTTTTTGCGACCATTTTCTGATTTGTGCAAGGCTCTGGTCTTCTACTGGCCAGGAGGTGACTTCGATGTTGGCGTCGGGGAATCCCTTTTTCAAGGCAACGGGTATGACCTTGTCATAGGGTGGCATGGCAAGCAGTTTGACAGTTTGACGGGTGCGGAGAAGTTCCCGCGTGTTTTGCAGGGGGTCGGGGGCAGCCTCGACATCAGCCAACGAGATTTTTTTCCCGGAGAGGGAACGGGTGATGATCTCGGCGAAGCGCTTGTGACCGTTAAGGTTGGGGTGGATGATCTCACTCATGAGGAGCATCCAGGCATTTGGGTCATGCTGGTGCAATTCGCTCCAGTCTTTGAAAAAATCAACCAGGGGGACTTTGAAATCGTGGGCGACAGTCCGCACGCGGTCGGAGTAGGCGGCGAGTTTCACATCCGGGCGTGTGGGGTTTTCATAAACTGAATTGGGGGTGCAGAGTATCACGGCGGCCCCTGCATCGAGGCACTTTTGGGTGATGTCGCGCAGATTGAGTTCAAAGTCGTCAATCTTGACCCGGGCCACATCGTTCATGCCGAACATGATGATCACCATCTCCGGCTTTTTGGCGATGACATCTTTTTCGATTCGAGCAAGGGCTTTGATTGTGGTGTTTCCGCTGATGCCGGCATTGACTATCTCCAGTTTTGCTTTGGGGTAAGCTTGCTGCAAGGCAATGCCCAGCATATCCGTCCAAGCCCGGGCTGAGCCGGTGTGGTAATAAACGCCGGTGATGCTGTCACCAAAACAGACGATGCGAGTGGTTTTGGTTCCCGCCTCGAGTTGGCTCGCGATCTGGGCGACTGTAGGTGCGCCGGCGACTGGGGTTGGAGAAAAAATGCGAGCCAGCAGGGCGAGGGCAATAAAAATGCCGGAGAGCTGCCCCCTTCGCCTTCTCATGGAGCCCTGACCGATTAGGAGGTATTTCATAGTGAATGATCTATTAACAAGTTCGCGACGATGGGATCTTCCCATCTTGTCACCGGTCACTTCAAAGTGCACCAGCTTGGACTCGATTTATTTAGTTCATTTTGGGATGGATTTGCAAGCGGTATAAGGGGGATGGTTTATTGATATTCTCCATGATTCGCGACGAAAAAATGCCGAAGTCGAAAGGTGCCAAGACAGGTTCGCATCGAATACGCGGGAACATTTATCATGTGATGGCGCACGGAGATCGCCGGGAGGCGCTTGTAAATGGGATCGATCGAGCTACGGCCGAATCATTCGCCGGGCGCGGGAGGGAATGAAACGTTCAAAGGAGCGGTAGAAGAAAATCGATCTGTTCTGTAGGGGCTGCGTCCAAAATTCCCTTTAAGTTAGCGCCATTCATGCCTCACCCCTTAGCCCTTCCATGGATCGGAAAGCGGGCGAGATGCCCGCGCTCCTGTGAAGAGGCGTCTTTTGCACTTACCTGGTCAATTTACATGACCGCGGTATTTCGGTTGACCTGGGGCTTTCCGCGCGAGACTTTATATGCGTGAAAACTGGAACTCCCCGCTGCCCCCGAATTAGTACCACACCTTCCCGCGCATTCCTATTCCATGCGATGCGGTTTATCTGTTTGGCTGCAATCGTCCCGCTGGTTGCCATTCCCATCGCGCAAGCCGGTGACGTCACTTGGACCGGAGCCACGAGCCCGGGCGATTGGAATACCGGCAGTAACTGGTTAGGGTCGTCGGCACCTTTAACCACGGACACGGCGGTCTTCAGTTCAACAAACAGCGCCCAGATTATACGTGTCTATGGCACCGATGCCACGGCCAAGACCATCGGGGGAATGGTATTTTCCAATACCGGTTCGACTGCGATCGAAGGAGGCAATGCGGCAGGCGGCGGCTTGAACACCACGTTAACGATCGGCAGCGGCGGAATCACTATTAACTCAGGGGCTGGAGCGGTGACGCTCGGTGCCTCCGGGACTCCACTTCGTCTCGCCGTCAATCTTAGTGCAGACCAAGCCTGGACAAATAATTCCAGCAGCTTATTCTTAAAAGCTGGTTCGGGCAGTAGTGCTATTTCCCTCGGAAATTTCACTCTGACAATTTCCGGGTCGGGAAACACTACCATCAACCCCGTGATCGGGAGCACGGGTGGAGGGCTTATCAAAAGCGGGGCGGGCAGCCTGACCTTGAATTCGGCCAACGCCTACACCGGGGCTACCACGGTTAATGCGGGCACTCTCATTCTTGCTACGAGCACGGCATCGATCAACTCCAGCTCGGGTGTTTCGGTGGCTTCCGGCGCAACGTTCAACAACAGTTCAAATACTCAAGTCTATTCTAAACCACTGACTCTCGCCGAAGGGGCGCTCATCACAGGGTTAGGTGCCTTCGCTCCCACCGCAATGACAATTACAGCGGACCTCAGCGATGGGTTCACCACATTTGCTCTCGGCACAACATC
>JBDNGG010000423.1:0-5390 GCA_041689405.1 Terrimicrobiaceae bacterium
ACTGGAGGAGTTCGATCTCTGGCTGGGCGGTTTTCTTGCTGAAATACGCTCGGACGACTTGATCATTATCACCGCAGACCATGGCAACGACCCCACTTGGCAAGGCTCGGATCACACGCGGGAGCGTGTCCCAATCCTCATGCCGGCGGGTGTTGGGCAGTCCTGCGCTGTGGACCTGCGCGATTCGTTCGCAGATGTCGCCGCCACGCTCGGCGAGTTTTTTGGGCTTGCGACAGCGGTAGCAGGCCAAAGCATGCTTCAGGCTGGTCGCACTTAACTTCTCCCGTCTTAACTTACCCAGCCACATCGCCATCAGCGATTCGTCTTGAGATACGCCGCAAATCTCACTATAAAATCTGAAATTAAGGACCGCTGCCCTGCCCACTCGAAATGGCAGTATTTTTGACGCCCGCTGGTCCTCATACGTCCTGACAATGTCGCCTCAGGAAACTCCTAGATGGTAGTAGTCCGGATCGGACCCCAACAACCGAAATAGCAACTGTGAGTAATGTAGCTACTGAATGTCCCGAACACCTAATGCCGTTCGCTGTGTGGGGAAAGATGCTACCACAGACTCTGCAGCATAGTGAGATGACCCGCTATCCATATTAAATAACAACGCATGCCCACCCTGCTCGCCATTTTCCGTAACGACGTCGCTGCTCTCCGATTCCGCCGCCCTGGCGCGACAATACAAAGTCAGACTACACACCCACCTGTGTGAGACCCGAGATGAGGAGCATTACACGCTCAAACGTTTTGGGCTTCGCCCTGTGGACTGGATGGAGGCTCATGGCTGGCTGGGCGACGATCTGTGGTTTGCACACGCCATCCATGTCGATGACGAAGAAATCCGGAAATTCGCGCAGGCCGGTTGTGGTGTTGCGCATTGTCCATGTTCGAATATGCGTCTGGCGTCGGGCATTGCACCTGTCAAAAAATACCTATCTGCGGGCGTAAAGGTTGGTCTCGGAGTGGACGGCTCCGCCAGCAACGATTCTTCGAATATCCTGCTCGAAGCCCGCCAAGCCATACTCCTGGCCCGTCTGAAAATGGGCCTTATGCCGCCAGAAGGGCCGAGCAAATACGCGTTTTTCCCGCAATCGCATCCACTTCGCGCAGCCGAGTGGATGACCGCCCGCGAGGCACCGGAGCTGGCTACGCTAGGCGGAGCAAGTGTGCTGGGGCGCTTGGATATCGGATCCCTCGAACCTAGCAAATGCGCGGACTTTTTCTCTCTCGACCTTCACACTGTGGGTTATGCCGGAGCGCTGAACGATCCCGTCGCCGCCATCCTTTTTTGTGCTCCCCAAAGCACCAAGCATACCGTAATCAATGGGAAAGTCGTCGTGCGCGACGGCGAGCTTGTCACTCTGGATCTCAAACCTGTTATCGAAACCCACAACCGCTGCGCCGCCGCTATGGCTGCCACACTGTAAAAAACCATGGATCTCAATACCATCACCGAAATCCAACGTCCCTCCCGCGCGGACGAGGTGAAAGATTGGCAACCTGGCTTCGCCTGGCTTGCCGGCGGCACTTGGCTTTTTTCTGAACCTCAGGTCAACACACACAAGTTGATCGACCTCGAAACGCTCAACTGGCCGTCGCTCACAGCCACGGCCGAAGGACTTGAGATTGCCGCCACGTGCAAAGTGGTGGAACTCGACCGCTTCGTCTCGCCGCCGGAGTGGTTGGCCGCGCCGTTGTTGAGTGAATGTTGCCGCTCGTTTCTCGCGTCGTTCAAGATCTGGAATGAGGCCAGCGTCGGCGGCAACATCATTATGTCGTTGCCTGCCGGTCCAATGACGTCGCTCACGGCGGCACTGGAAGGTGTGCTCACGCTGTGGCCGCGAGGCGCCGAGCCGCGTCAGGTTCCTGTCGTGGATTTCGTTACTGGCAATCATCAAAATCTCCTCGGTCCCGGCGAGTTGCTTCGCTCGATTTTCATCCCCGCGCATGCACTCAAAAAAAAGCACGCTTTCCGTCGTTTCACGCTCACTCATCTTGGCCGTTCAGAAACCTTAGTGATCGGCACGCTCTGCCCCGAGCACGGTGAATTTTTACTGACTATCACAGCATCGACTTTGCGCCCTATGCAATACTGCTTCGACGCCGTTCCTTCCACTCAGGATTTGAAGGCAAAAATCGATGCGATTCCTCTCGATCAATACCTCTCCGACACCCACGGCTCGCCGGAACATCGCCGCCAACTCACGTCTTATTTTTCGGAGCAAATCCGCCAGGAACTCTCAGCCTAACACACCCCATGAGCTACAAAATCAACGGACAATCTTTTGAAGAAAAACCCCGCCCGGGCCAGTGCCTGCGCACCTTCATCCGCGACCAAGGATGGTTCGGCGTCAAAAAAGGCTGCGACAGCGGCGACTGCGGAGCCTGCACCGTCTGGCTCGACGGCAAACCCGTCCACAGCTGCCTCGTCCCCGCTTTCCGCGCCGAAGACCTCGAAGTCACCACCCTCCAAGGCCTCGCCCGCAACGGCGAGCTCCACCCCATGCAAAAGGCCTTCCTGGTCGCCCAGGCCTTCCAATGCGGCTTCTGCACGGCCGGCATGATCATGACCGCCGCCAGCCTCAGCGAAGAAGAAAAACAGGACCTCCCCTTCCGCCTCAAAGGCAACCTCTGCCGCTGCACCGGCTATCACGCCATCTCACAAGCTCTTCACGGACACGTCTCCGTCGAAGAAGACCGACCCGGAGCCGCCTGCGGAGCCAGCCTGCAAAGCCCTCTCGCCCACTCCATCGTCACCGGCGACGCCCGCTACACCATGGACGTCGCCATGGAAGGCATGCTCCACCTCAAAGTCGTCCGCTCCCCCCACGCGCACGCCCACGTCCTTGCCGTCCGCAAGGAAGCCGCGCTCGCCGTTCCCGGCGTCCACGCCATCTTCACCTGGGAGGACGTCCCCCGCCGCCTCTTCACCACGGCCACCCACGACGACTACCACGTCGATCCCGACGACACCTACATGCTCGACAACATCGTCCGCTTCGTCGGCCAGCGCGTTGTCGCCGTCCTCGCCGAGACCGAAGGAGCCGCCGAGGAAGCCTGCCGCCTCGTCGAAATCGACTACGAAATCCTCCCTGCCGTCTTCGACCCCGAGGAAGCCATGCTCGATGGAGCCCCCGTCGTCCACACCGGCCTGCGAGCCGAATCCCGCGTCGAAGACGCTGAACACAATATTTTCATCCGCATCGCCAACGAAACTGGCAGCGTGGACCAGGGCTTCGCCGAAGCCGATGTCACCTACGAGGGCACCTACACCATGCCCAAGATCCAGCATGTCCACCTCGAAACCCACGGATCCATCGTCTGGACCGGCGACGACGGACGGCTCCACGTCCGCACCAGCACCCAAACCCCCCACCTCACCAAAAACAAACTCGCTTATCTCTTCGGCCTCTTCCCCCACGACGTCCACGTTTTCTCCGAGCGCGTTGGCGGCGGCTTCGGAGCGAAGCAGGAAGTCCTCACCGAAGACCTCTGCATGCTCGCTGCCATCCAGACCGGACGGCCCGTCAAATGGGAATTCACCCGCACCGAGGAATTCACCGCCGCGGTGTCGCGGCACCCGATGAAAGTCACCATTAAACTCGGCGCGAAAAACGACGGCACCCTCACCGCCATGCAGATCCGCGTGGTTTCCAACACCGGAGCCTACGGCAATCACGGCGGCGAAGTCCTCGCCGCCTGCCTCGGGTCCTCCATCTCCACCTACCGCTGCCCGAACAAAAAAGGCGAGGGTTTCGCCGTCTACACCAACACCGCCCCCTCTGGAGCCTTCCGCGGCTACGGAGCCTCCCAATCGTCCTTCGCCATCGAGTCCGCCCTCGACGAACTCGCCTCCCAGCTCGGAATCGACCCCTTCGCTATTCGCCGGCAAAACATCCTCCGCCCCAACGATTCCGTCGTCAGCATCTGGCCCTATCCCAGCGACGGCGTCATCGGCAGCTACGGCTTCGACCAATGCCTCGACTTCGTCGAAGAAGCCCTTGCCAGCGGTCGGGGCGAACCCAAACCGGAAGGCGACGACTGGCTCGAAGGCCGCGGGATCGCCACTCACGCCCAGGACTGCATCCCCCCCACCGAGCACCGCTCCGAAGCCCACATCGGCCTCCTCCCCGACGGCACCTACCACCTCGCCGTCGGCTCCGCCGAATTCGGGAACGGCATCACCAACGCCCAGCGCCAGGTCGCCGCATCCGTGCTAAATACCCGGGCGGCTTCCGTCACCATGGACTTCGCCGACACCGACCTCACCCCCTACGACACAGGCACCTTCGCTAGCACCGGCGTCAGCGTCGCCGCCCGCGCCGTGCAACTTGCCGCCGAAGCCCTCCGCGACAACCTCTGCGAAGTTGCCGCCCTCCTCACCGGCACCCCCGCCGCCGACTGCCGCCTCGCAGCCGATCACGTCCAATGCGGCGATTGCCACCTCCCCCTCACCGAGCTCCACGCCGCCTCCGCCTTCCGCGGAAAACTCCACGTCTCCCGCAAAGCCTACGGCACCCCCCGCAGCACCGCCTTCCTCGCCCACGGTTTCCGCGTTGCCGTCCATCGCATCACTGGCGAGATCCTCATCCTGCAAAGCGTCCAGGCCTACGACGCCGGCACCGTCCTCAATCCCATGCAGGCACGCGGTCAGATCGAAGGCGGCATCTCCCAGGGCATCGGAGCCACCCTCTTCGAGCGAATGGTTCTCGACACCAATGGTGCCCCGATCAATCCCTCCCTGCGCAACTACCGCATCCCCGCCTTCGCCGACGTGCCCACGTCCGAAATCTTCTTCGCCAACACCCACGACGCCTACGGCCCCCTCGGAGCCAAGCCCATCGGCGAAGCCCCCATCATCCCCATCTCCGGTGCCCTCGGCAATGCCGTCGCCGACGCTACCGGCGTCCGCCTCACCAGCCTGCCGTTCAGCCCGGATCGCATCTTCGCGCAACTCGCCGCATCCAACTAACATGGATGCCACCGCTGTTTTGATCGCCACAGCGAAGGTTCGCGCCGGCCAAGAGGAGGCCTTTGGCCTCTGGCAGGGACGGCACGACGCCATCATCGCGAAGTTCCCCGGCTATGTCAGCAGCGACATGATGCCAGGCGTCGATGGCCATAACGAGTGGACCATCGTGTTGAACTTCCGAACAGCCGAGGATCTCGACCGCTGGACGAAATCGCCGGAACGCGCGCAGATCATCGCGGAAAGCATCCCGCTTATCGAGGGCGGGAATTTTGTCGAAGCGGTCCGGCAAGACTCCACGAGCTCTGCTCCAGGCACCACAGTCACCGAAGTGATTCTCTCGAAAGTCAAGTCGGGCAAGGAAACGGACTATCGCAACTGGTGTGTGAGGATTCAGGCCGCGCAGGCG
>JBDNGG010000424.1:0-2320 GCA_041689405.1 Terrimicrobiaceae bacterium
CGAGGCCGCAAAAGTGGTCTTTCCCGTCCATCGGACGATTTGATACCATCCAGGAGCACCAGTTCCGCCGAAGTCGAAGACCCATTGCTTTCCGGCCCCTTTCACGAAGGAACCTCCCCCCGTGAGATTGAGCTGATCCTGAGGGTCGCTCTTGGCTTGGGCTGCCTCCATCGATGGAGCCGCTGGACCAAGTTCGAACATCCAGGGTTTCCCTTCATTCCAAGTCACGTCGCTCTGGATGGTTAATGTCCCGATGCCATCTCCGGGCCGCAGCGAACCATTAATGACGGTCTTCCCGGCAATGGTTCCCGAGCCGCCCAGGACCGCCCCGGGCGCAACCGTTACCCCTCCGGCGATGGTGCCGCTGACCAAAAGCCTACCCTCACTCACATCGGTGAGGCCCAAATAAGGGTTCTCATTGCTCAATTCCAACGTTCCCGGACCGGTCTTGATCAGGCCTCCCGAACCTGCGACTCCACCGCTGAATTTGCCATCAACGTTGTTGGGATTGATCCCGTCGTTGACCACAATCGTGCGCGCTTGTTCTCCCAAATCCAGAGGATTTTTAAAATCGATCATGTGAGTGGAGTCCGCAGAACCCAGAATCAATCCCTGACCATCGCGGATCGAGTTGAACGCGCCCCACTTAAACGGCGCTGAGAAACCGCCCAAGTTCACCGCCCGGTCCGCTCCGTAGGCGGCAAAGCCGGTATCGCCCGCGGCCTTCGACGACCAGCGAATCTCACCCGGAACCCCGGCGGAAAATGCGATCGAAAGGGTGAAAGCCTCGGCCCCCAACCCAATGATACCGCCACTGAAACCGAATTTGATATTTCTTGCCGCATCCACGGAGTCAAATTGAAGAATTCCCCCGCTCAACCCCATAGACACCTCTCCTGATGTGCTGCCCGAGAAGATCAACTTACCGTCGTTGCCCTTACTAACGCTGACTCCCTTTGTTTTCGATCCTGTTACGCCATTCATTTTCACGAGACCAGTCCCGTTGACGGAGATTCGGAGAGCGGTCTCTTCTGAGGGGTTGACCACGCCGCCGGCAAGATCCAAGACCGCCGTGGACGAATTATTGGTATAGGCGGTATTCCCCGCACTGTTGATCGGCACGTTGAAAGCTTGCGTTACCTTTTCGGTCACATTCGCATCGATCGTAATATTTTGGGCATACAAATTTCCACCATCCGCGTTGAAGATGTAAGATCCCGTACTGGTGAGAAAGCTGATGCCATTGATAGCAATTTCGGCGCCGTTTAATGAGATGGTGGCATGCGGTGCTGCCGTGTTAAAAGTCGCCGCCTCAGCGGCCGTGGTTCCGGCGAACGAGGCCCCCGTCCAGTTGCCATCAACATTCCAGTTTCCATCAGTGGCTCCCGTCCAGGCTCCCGAAGCTGCGTAGGTTGCGGACGCGGTGCAGAGACTGATTGCAAGGAGGGAGACAGGAAGGATTTTCATGATGGTTTGACGTTGGTGGGGTTTGCTCAAGGGAGTTCGTTTCTTAAATTCCGCGAACCATATAGGCTTGCGAGAGACCGGATTCATTCGAGTTAAAAAAGGCCAAGGTGCCATCCGGAGAAAGAAACGGGTGGACATGACACCCAATGGGACCCTTCGCGTAAGGGCCGTTTCGCGGATTAAGCAACAATCGAACATTCTGCAGCGGGTCGTCTCCGGCTTCTCCGAGCTCCGCCAGAAAAATCCGCCACCCCTGATCCAAAGGCCCCGCATCTGAGATGAATTTCTTGCCGGCAATGTCCGTGGCAAAATGATAGAAACACGGCACCGGAAACTCGCGGGTGAGATCATTGCGGCGGCCACCGGGCGTTTCGCTTCCGACATGTCCGGCCTCCACGGCAGCACGCCCTTCAATCAACTGCCGTTCCGACGGTTCGCGGGTGTGTGTGCTGGTGATCGCCCACTCACTTCTGCCTCGCCAGCACTGGTGTCCCTGGCAAAACTCATTGCCATCGCGCCCCCAGGGCATGGAACGAAAGTTTGTCCCATCATCACGGATGACATGAATATCCGTTCCTTTTCCGTCGGGTTTGCTCACCATCCGCCCGCCCTCACCGCCCCGATAACCATGGCACTCCTGAATCAGGATATCACGACTGTGCTCCGGCTCCAGGGAACGGGAGTATTGGGGGTGTGTATTGATCCAAGTCGGGCCGTGGATCGCCAAGTGAACGGAGGGATTTTCTAAATCAAAAACCATCAACCCAAATGGGGGTTCCTCCGCTTGTCCGTCGCCAAGGCACGCCGAGACCGCCAGTCGTTTGCCATCGGATGAGATGGTGGAAAGCGAATA
>JBDNGG010000425.1:0-3874 GCA_041689405.1 Terrimicrobiaceae bacterium
GGCAAGGTCGGCGCGTCTCCGTAAGCACGACCGAGCGAGAAAATCCCAGCTGGCGCACGATGGTCACCCTCGACTTTCGGACGCCCCGGGTTCTCCTGTCCGGCGACACCGATTCCCCACGCAAGACCACTTTTCCCGAAAAGAACGCGGACGCGGGAACCCACCGATGTCCACGGTCCCCTCCCCTTGCGCACGTAGCGCTGCAACTGACCCGCAGAAGAATCCCAATCAGCAGCTTTGCCTACCAGCAATTGCTGGCATTCGGCGGGAATGGGACCGGCGACACCAGCGGAAGCGAAGATGATAGCCAATCCCGCAATCCAGACCCTGCACCGCGGGGTATTCAAAACTCTATTCCACATGACGCCAACGGTATCTCTGATATCCGAGCCAGTGTCAAAATGAACCGCCCTGCCGGGGACTCAGCGAGTGACGGAGCGTAGGCAAATTTATCAAGATTGGTAAAACAGGCATCGTGACGTTTTCTTCACCTCAAAACATTTGAACGATTCTTCATGAGCTGCTAGAACGCAAATTCTTCCTAATCAACCCTATGAAAAAAAACTGCTCTAATCAGCTAAGTCAACAGACTCAACGCCCTGGCGTTCGTGCTCTGGTCACGTCGTTCATCGCCGCTACCGCGCTCTCATCAGCGCTTGCTGGCGTTGTATATTCACCGTCCTCCGAGGTCGTAGTTGTCGAAGAAGGCAGCTCGTTCAAGGATTGGTGGAATGGAAAACAAATGACCGGAAATTGGTTCGGCATTCGCGACACGCTTGCGGATCGAGGGCTGACGGTCAAAGGCAAGTACGAAGGAATTTTCTTCGGCGTCGTCGACAGCCAGGGGGGATCCCGCGGGTTCTACGACCAGGAAGTCGCTTTCTCTGCGGAACTCGACTTTGCAAAACTCACCGGCGCTGAGGCACTCGAAGGATTGACTGCGTTCGGTGGCGTGCGCTGGCGTGACTCCCGTTCGAACTCGAATTCAAACAACTTTGTTCAGGCAAGCAGCCTATTCCAACCCTCCAATAACCAATCGGGCACGCAATGGCGCCTGTTGTCGTTCGGTTTAGAATACTCCACTCCTGAAATGTTCGGTGTGGAAGACTTCCTGACCGTCCGCGGTGGATGGCTCCAGCCTCAGAAGGAGTTCATCGATCAGCCGCTATCGAAGCTTTTCGTCAATAACTCGATTGAGAGCTCCAAAGGAGTCGGTGGAAACATCCCATTCTCATCAAGCTTCTCGACATGGGGTGGCACGCTCGAAGTCAAGCCTACCAATTCCTCGTATGCAAAAGCCGGATTATTCATGGCATTTCCCAGCTCGACGTCGAGTGACAACCATGGTCTCGCCTTCGAAGGTTTTGCAGAAGACACCACACAGAACGCCCTGTTTGCTATGGTAGAATCCGGCATCACTCCGAAACTCGGTGCCGCCGAGCTTCCGGGAAAATACGCGATGGGTGGCTACTACTACGGACAACAAAAGAATTCGTTCAACGGCACGTCAAACTACGGCCAATACGGACTCTACTGGCAGGCCGATCAGATGTTGTTCCGCGAAGCATCTCCAGAGCCGGAAGTTGTCGCTTACAAAAAGGGTGCAGGCGGCGCAGGCAAAAACTTCAAAGAGCCAATTGCGGCCAGCAAGCCGAGCCTTTCAAAGCAAGGTCTCTATACCTTCAACCTCGTCTCGTTCGCACCGAAGTATAACAACCTTTATCCTTTCTACTTCCAGTCAGGATTCGTTTACGAAGGACTCATCACTGGTCGCGACAAAGACCGCACGATGTTCGCCATGTCCTTCGGCCAATACAGCTTCGAAAATATCCAGGCACGGCAACAACAAGGTAACGTTAACCAGCCGAACTACACGATGGTTCTGGAATGGGCCTATCGCATCCAACTTGGTGGGTTCACTCATCTCCAACCGTTTGTTCAATACATCATCAAGCCGAATGGCACGGGTGCTGTGCAAAATGCGACTATCCTCGGATTCACATGGGGCACGAACTTCTAAGAAACACTTCCCTAGTCCTCATAAATAGGTAGTCAGAGTCCCGGCCCCGGAGTGATCGTCTCCGGGGTCGGATTTTTTTACAGCGATCCGCTCCTTCAGCAGCAGCAGCACAGGATCGCGCGCGGGGTTGCGCCTCATTCATCGGTTTTATTGCCGGATTTACCGAGTCGGGTGAGTAATTTGGGATCGGCAGGATACTAATAAGCAAAACCCAAAACATATGAAATACCTCGCTGCACTCCTCCTCGCCTCCTGCGCATGCGTATCTGGCGCCCTTGCTCACGGTTCCATGGCCGATCCGATCAGCCGATCCTACCAGATCTTTCTGGAAAATCCTCAGACACCCAAAAGTAATGCGACGGCGGCAGCCGTCGCCGCCGAGGGCACTCAGCCATTCTACGATTGGCACGAAGTCAATCGCCTCACGCCGTTGAAGAATTACCGCGCGTTAATTCCCGATGGGGAACTCCCCGGAGTTGGTCGCACGAAATATCGCGGCTTAAACCTCGCCCGTACTGACTGGCCTGCGACTAATGTCGCCGCGGGCCCCTATCAGTGCGTGTTTTACGCCCCGACACCCCATAAGCCAAGTTACTTTCAGGCGTTTATCACAAAGGCCGGATACGACCCCGCCAAGCCCCTCAAATGGGCTGATCTCGAACCCCTGCCCGGCGCAGAGAACGCCACGCTCCAAGGCAGCTACTTCCGTTTCAACGTCAACTTCCCCACACGCCAGGGACGACACGTCCTGTATGTAATCTGGCAACGGATCGATCCCGCCGGTGAGTCGTTCTACTCAACCAGCGACTTGGACTTTGGTGGTGTTGAATATGGAAATACACCAGAGCCCATGGTTCCTCCTGTGGGCGGTTGCGGTGAGGCCTGCTTGTGCGATCCCGATGAAAGTGGCGATTACGGTGGCGACTCGGCCATTCCCCTGCCCGATCCAGTCGCAGGCGCGAGTGCAGTCGATTTCCAGGATGTCCGCGTCGAGTATCTTGTAACCAACAACTGGGGCAGCGGAATGCAGGTCGATGTGACTATCCGTAACAAAACCCAGCGCACCCTGCGGAATTGGGAACTCGGATTCGAATACAATCCGGCCATCTCATCCGTCTATAGTGCCACGGTAAACAAATCGGGAACCACCAACTACAGCTTTAATGCTGCCGCATTCCCATGGAACAGCGCCGTCCCTCCGGGTGGCACCGTGAAGTTTGGTTTCATCGCATCCCCGGGCAGCGCTACCGCTCTCCCATCCTCCTATCGGTTCAATTACGCCGACCAGTCAAATGCCTCTACTCCAACGCCTACTCCAGCGCCTACTCCAGCCCCGGGACCTAATCCCACACCTGTAGCGACGCCCACACCAACGCCGGTTCCAACACCTGCTCCCACGCCGGTCCCCACGCCTGCACCAACTCCCATCCCCGCACCAACACCGTCATCGCCAAGCACCGTGGTGACGCTGCCGGAGGTGCGAGTGACCTACAAAGTAAGCTCGGATTGGGGTAGCGGGTTCACCTCCGAGGTCACCATTGAGAACCAAACCAACGCGGTCCTTAAGGATTGGAAACTTGCGTTCCTCGCGGATTGGACAATCAGTTCGATCTGGAGCGCGCGGGTAACTCCGACCGCTAACATGCGTACTTTCGACGCCGCGACATTCTCGTGGAATAAAGACATCCCCGCCAATAGTCGTGTCAGCTTCGGATTTTCAGCTAATCCAGGCGCTCTCAAGAGCCCTCCAACGGACTTCACCTTCCGCCACGCAGGAACCAGCGCACCGACACCCAATCCAACGCCAGCACCCACGCCAGCACCCACGCCAGCACCAACGCCAGTACCCACGCC